>JAJFVF010000013.1:0-300000 GCA_021371935.1 bacterium | reverse complement strand
TGAATTGAGCTAATTCTCCCCGTACATATACCGGAACTAATCAAAATTAGGCTTCGTCATATTAACATCCACCATCAATGGGGTATATAAGTTAAGGATGTGCTTGCAGCCGGGCGAGTCCGGCAGGTCACACCAATACGCTAAACTAGCGGGCGGTCGAAAGACCACCAAGGGGCAGTGGAAAGAGGTATAACTATGCGTTGCAGGTGTGGAAACGAAATAAACAATGTGCCAGAACACCTTCGCGGTCTGGCAAACTGGGTGTGCCAACAGTGCACCAATGTCGCTCCGAAAGCGGCATCGGCTCCAGCCGAGGAGAAGAAAAAGCAGACGTCTCAGGTTCAGAAGAAAAAAGCTGCCTGAGAGTGCCATTGCAAGTTTATTGATTTCTGACTTGGGGGTTCGTCCTTAGGGGCGGACCCTTTTGTGTTATTTTTCTGGGCACATGCCATCCGGCACCTGATACCTGGCACCTGACACCCGATACCCGATACCTGATACCCGCCGCCCCCGATAGTTGTCGAATGCCTGCCGGTCTGATATAATCGCGTTGATAATCAGGAGATACGCGAATATGAGAATTCTTGAGACCGATCGCGACCCGGCAGGCGAGATAAGCGCTGCGCTAAAACCAGTCGAGTCCGATGCCAACCTTGAGCTGGAGAAGACTGTCTGTGACATTATTGCCGATGTCAGGGCACGCGGTGATCAGGCACTGATTGATTACGGCAGAAAGTTTGACTCGCCACACCTCGACAGTCTTCAGGCAGATGCAGCCGAGTTTGAAGAAGCCTATACCAATATCAGTCAGGACCTGTTGGCTGCAATCAGGACTGCAAAAGCAAATATTGAGAAATTCCACCGCAATCAGGTCCAGAAATCATGGATCGAGAGCAGTGAGTCATATACATACGGTCAGATTGTCCGGCCTATTGAAAGGGTTGGAATATATGCTCCCGCACGGCTTGCTCCGCTTCCGAGCACCGTTCTGATGACCGCCGTTCCGGCTGTTGTCGCAGGCGTAAAAGAGATAATACTCTGCTCACCCCCTCGTGAAAACGGCAAAATAGACCCCACCATGCTGGTGGCGGCGCGCGAGTGTGGAGTAGAGAAAGTGTTTGCAGTCGGTGGAGCACCTGCAGCCGCTGCCATGGCCTATGGCACTCAGAGCGTGCCCAAAGTGGATAAGATCGTCGGCCCGGGCAATGCATTCTTCGTCGAAGCCAAGCGGCAGCTTTATGGCAGAGTTGGAATAGATCAACTGGCCGGTCCCAGTGAGATACTCGTGCTGGCCGATGACAGCGCCAACCCAGCCTATGTGGCGGCAGATATCCTCTCACAGGCCGAGCATGCAGAAGATTCGCGCTGTGCTTTGGTCACCAACTCTCGTCAGCTCGCGGATGCGGTCCTAAAAGAAGTCCGTAAGCAGACAGATTCGGCCTCGCGCAGTGAGTATATACAAAAATCACTTGAAGGTTTCGGTGTGATCGTAATTACACGTGATATGGACGAAGCAGTCGACCTGGCGAACGAGTTTGCGCCGGAGCACCTGGAGGTCGTGACACGAAGCCCATGGGAGACTCTCAAGCGCATCAAGAATGCCGGCACGATCCTGCTGGGCGGGTATACGCCTGTGCCTCTGTGCGACTATGCGGCCGGCCCAAATCACACTCTGCCTACGGGCGGCACGGCCAGGTTCAGTTCCGCGCTGAGTGTGGATGACTTCATAAAAAAGTCCGGCCTGCTTTCATATAGCGAAGATGCTTTGCGCGGAATCGCTCCGACTGTTGTCGAGATGGCAAAAGCAGAGGGACTTGACGCGCACGCTAATACGATCAAAGTCAGGACCCAGTGAATTTTAGATTTAGGATTTTATATTGAGTATTGGTGTTGGAGGCTTCTTTATGAGCGATAGAAAAGCTGACATAGAAAGAAAAACAAAAGAGACACAGATAAGCGTCTCGGTCAACTTGGACGGCACTGGTGAGAGCACGATCGATACCGGGATCGGCTTTTTCGATCATATGCTTACGCATCTGGCCAAGCACAGCCTCTGCGACATGATCATAAAATGCAAGGGTGACCTGGATGTGGATGCGCATCACACAGTCGAGGACGTCGGCATAGCGATAGGCAAGGCCATTGCGCGTGCAGTCGGCGATAAAGCGGGCATTGTACGCTATGGTTCGTCCGTCGTGCCGATGGATGATGCTCTTGTTATGACTGCTCTGGACCTGAGCGGGCGCTGCGGGCTTGTATATGGTCTTGCGATAAAGAAAGAGATGATTGGCGCATTCGACTCCGAGCTGACACCTGAGTTCTTCAAGGCTCTGGTCAATAACGCCGGTATCAACGCACACATTCGCCAGCTTGACGGCTCGAACGCACATCACATTGTCGAGGCCGCATTCAAGTCGTTCGCTCGTGCTCTGCGCGAGGCCATCTCGGCTGATGACCGCGTAACCGGTATACCATCGACCAAGGGAACGCTCTAGCCGATCATACTCTGATACCTCAAGCCTGAGTTGTGGGGTGGTGATGTAATTGGGGCTTGACTTTACGAAAAATCAGAAGATTACTCTGCTCGCAATTGCAGGCATTGCTGCCATAGGTCTGTCTGTATCCAACTTTCGCGGAGTTTCGAGCCGTTCTGACGACGTTGTGATTACGGAGTCCGGCAATAGTGGTTCAGCGAAAGTAGTTGCGGAGGATAGTGATTCGACCTACTCCAACTACAACTCAAATCGCAAGGTTATCTTTCAAGTGGCGGGATGTGTGAAAGCGCCTGGAGTCTATTCGCTTCCATACGGCAGCCGCGTATACGAGGCCATAAAAGCAGCAGGCGGCGCGAAAGATAATGCTGACACTCAATCGCTCAATCTTGCAGCCAGGATTGAGGATGCTTCAAAGATAGTAGTTCCGGCTGTCGGTCAATCTTCAGCTTCACCAATAGGCATGCAGAAGACCGCTAGCGCAGTCGTGGTCAAAAACTCAAGCTATACATCCGGCAGCGATAAGCTCTCAAGACCCGGCGAGGGAGTTGTGCACATCAACTCGGCAACAGGCGATGAGCTTCAGAGACTGCCCGGAGTCGGTCCAGCGACTGCTCAGAAGATTCTTGATTACAGGACACAGATAGGCAGCTTCAAGTCTCCAGAGCAGCTTCTGGATGTTAAGGGCATAGGTCCAAAGAAGTGGGAGAAAATGCGCTCGTTCGTCGCGCTTTAATTTTGCATTTCCAGAAGTGGATAATCGCGGAAATGAACAGTAACTGTATTGGGTGTGTGTCGTACACTAAGAAGCCCGCCTGTGCTTTCGCTACGGCGGGCAGAAAGCATAAAGGGCTATGGCTTACGCCGTCTCAGCCCGATAAGTCCTGTCAAACCACCAAGCAAGGAGATAATCGATGATGGCTCAGGAACTTGGGAGACTCGGAACCCGATGTAGGTGTCCCCGTAATTCGGGTTGTAGCGGTTGCGGTCCGACGACTGCAGGGAGTTGTCGTTGTAGACGAACGAACCACCACGCATGCCGCGGGAAGCGTAATTCCCACTGATGTAAGGAATCGCTTCGTTCCATTCCCAAACGTTGCCGCCCTGGTCGAATGTGCCGTAGGCGCTGTCGGAGTTCTCGTGAGCGCCAACCTCGGTTCGATAGTAAGGGCTGCCGATGGTGTAGCCGTTATTGTAGTATGTGGCGTTATTGCCCGGGTCGGTCGGGTTTACGAGCTGATTGGAGGGAGCGCTGTCGCTCTGGGTAGGATACAGCCAGTAACCGGCATTCGTCCCGCCACCCTTGTAGTAAGCAGCCTTATACCACTCATCCTCGCTTGTGACCGCCCATTGCCATCCCGCGTTTCTCTGGATCGTGCGGCCATCAATTCCAGTGTAGCCGTCAAGGGTATATGCGCCGCGCTCAGTGGTAGTCGCGTCCTGAGCACCGCTCTTCTGGCCGTTACCAAGCCAATTAGCGAAACGGCAGGAGTCCCAGAAACTCACATAGTTTACCGGGCGGTTGGCCCAGTCGGATGCCACGCTGTAGCTGTAGTTCCCGGCTGTTCCGGTGCGTTTGATGCCGCAGCCCCATGAGCTGAACGCTGTATCCATGTTCGTGTTGTAAAGCTCGTAGGTATCGGTCGTCGCAACGGCGTTTAGAAACGCGCAGTACTGTCCGGCGGTGACTTCATACTTGCCGATGTTGTATGTGTAGGCGACGGAGCCGTAACCTGTTGTGTCGGCGGTGTTCCCCGGATCGCCGACGGTGACTGTGTCAATGGTGATGGTGGCCTGAGTGGCCATGCTCAGACCCAGCAGCGCAAGCGCCGCTGTTACAGCAAACAGCTTTTTCATTCCTCTCCTCCAATGTGTCGTGTTGTGTCCCTTGCGGCGTCTAGTGCTCCGCTTTGGTGTGAGTCAAAAAATACCCATAGATATTATGTACGCTCGCCTAGTGAATTTGTCAACAGGTGTTTGCATGCATTTCACCTACAGGAGCGTTATGCGAATGAAAACCTGGTAATTCTACCAGACAAATCTGTGGAACGGCGCATGGCGATCCTGCATCCAGCAGCTTGTGTTTGATATCACCCCTCGCGCATGATGTGCGCCATGGGTGTCTGCAAAGGCATTGAGATTCGAGAACTGAGCACCGAATAGACTGAACAAAACAGTATCTATCCGCTCTTGTCAGTGCGACGGCGATTATGGTATAATCCACTTGTAAAATAGGATTTGAACGAGAAAGCATTATCCGAAAGGTGACACAATGAAAGCGGGAATCCATCCGAAATACCAAAAGACGCAGGTTACATGCGCTTGTGGAAATACGTTTGAGACCAGATCGACGGCGGACGAGATCAGGGTAGAAATTTGCTCCGCATGCCATCCATTCTTTACCGGCAAACAGAAGATCGTGGACACTGAAGGCCGCGTTGAGAAGTTCCTCGCAAAGTACGGCATGAACAAGAAGGCAGAAGAGCAGTAGCTTTATACAGACTGAATCAGTAATGGGAAGCGATCTTGACGGCTGTGATTCGGGCGTTGGGCGCTTCCTTTGCTTTTGTCCGGGAGGCAGGTGCGGCTTTGGCAGATAATGAGAAAAAGGATTTCCACTACGGCGGCCAGGCTGTTATTGAGGGCGTGATGATGCGTGGGCCGAAGGATTATGGCGTCGCTGTGCGAAAAGCCGACGGCGAGATAGTCACGCGCAAGGAAGTTGTTGAAGGCTTTATCGGGCGTCTCAAATGGCTCAACAAACCATTCCTTCGCGGCACGCTTGCGCTGATAGACTCCATGGTCCTGGGTATGAAAGCTCTGATGTTTTCAGCCGACATCGCTATGAAAGACGCCGCCGAGGCGGATGCAGCGGCAGGACATAAATCGGGCAAGCAGGAAAAAGCGTTGGAGCGCGCCGAGGCCGAACTGGAAGAAGTCGAGAAAAAAGGCGGCAGTATCAACGACATCGCACTCAGTGCTATGATGTTTCTGGGGCTTGCTGTTGGGCTCGCTATCTTTGTATACATACCGATTCTGCTTACAAGACAGTTGAACTCGCATATCCATGTCCGCTGGGAACTAACGGCCATTGAAGGCATGGTGAAGATCGTCATATTTATCGGATATGTCTTTGCAATCTCGTTTATGAAAGATATCCGGCGCGTGTTTCAATATCACGGAGCCGAGCATAAGACGATAAATGCATACGAGTCCGGCGTGGAGCTTACTGTAGATAACGTAAAGCAATACAGCAAGGTCCATGTGCGGTGCGGGACAAGCTTTATATTTGTTGTGCTGATCGTAAACATCATCGTATATGCGCTCATCGCGGACCAGCTTCCATATGGCAGCCTGACCGAGCACAGTGTATTCAGCACATTCATACGATGGGCATACCATATTGCGCTGCTGCCTTTTGTGGCTGGAATTGCGTATGAGGTCGGGGTCAAGTTTGCCGGCAATCACAAGGATTCATTCTTTACAAAAATACTCATATTCCCCGGCCTGATTATGCAGGGAATCACAACTCGTGAGCCGGAGCCGGATATGATTGAAGTGGCGATAAAGTCGCTGGAGAGCGTGTTCGAAAAAGAAGCTGCACGCAAAGAAGAGGAAGCTGAAGTTGTTCGAGAAACTAGCTGATGTAGAAGAAAGATATAATGCTCTTGAGGAGCGCCTGGCGGACCCCGAGATTGTTCGGGATTTGAAGGAATATCAACAGGTGGCGAAAGCTCATGCGGATCTGGCCGAAATAGTGGCCAAGTGGCGCGAGTATAAGCATATTCAAAATCAGCTTACCAACACCGAAGAAATGCTTCACGAAAAACTCGACCCCGAGCTTCATGAGCTTGCACAGATAGAGCTTGATGAGCTTAAGGAGAAAAACGAGTCAATCGAACAGGAACTTCGCCTCATGCTCCTGCCGAAGGACCCTAATGATGACAAGGACGTAATAGTCGAAATTCGTGCGGGGACAGGCGGTGAAGAGGCGGCCTTATTTGCCGGTGATCTGCTGAGAATGTATACACGCTATGCTGAGCGTCAGGGCTGGAAAGCAGAGCTGATGAGCGCTGAGGACACCGGCATCGGCGGATATCGTCAGGCAACGCTCGAAATAAAAGGCAAAGGCGCTTACAGCAGGCTCAAGTTCGAGGGGGGGGTGCACCGCGTGCAGAGAGTCCCAGCCACCGAATCCAGCGGGCGCATACATACATCTGCCGCAACCGTGAGTGTCCTTCCCGAGGCGGAAGATATCGATGTTCAGGTCAACGACGATGACCTTGAGATAGATACCTATCGCTCCGCTGGCGCAGGCGGCCAGAACGTTCAGAAAAACGAGACGGCTATCCGCATTACGCATAAGCCGACGGGCATAGTCGTGACGTGTCAGGACGAGCGCTCACAGCTTCAGAACAGGCTGCGCGCCATGTCGATATTGCGCGCCAAGCTGCTCGATATGGAACAGCAGGCTCAGCGTGAGGAAATAGATTCGGCGAGGCGGCTGATGGTGCGTTCCGGCGACAGGAGCGAGAAGAGCCGCACATATAACTATCCTCAAAACCGCATCACCGACCACCGGATCGATTATACGATCTATAACTTGCCTGCATTCATGGATGGCGAGATAGACGATATGATCGACCGCCTGATTGCAGTCGACCAGGCCGACAAGCTGCAGTCCGTTAGCTGAGTGGAGAGTTGAGAGTGAATAGTGGGGAGCACGAAGCGTAAAGTAGACAGCGGGGCCGCTCCCTCTCCCGGGGGAGAGGGTTGGGGTGAGGGCGCTCTTTCGTCAATCCGTAATATCCTAAATTACTCTGCCGAGCATCTGGCACAAGCAGGAATAGATACTCCTCTTCTTGATGCGCAGCTTCTTATGACAAAGGTTTTGGGCTGTGCCAAGCTGGATATAATTGCTCATCCCGAACGCAAACTCTCTGATTATGAGCAGCAAACTTTCTATCGACTACTTGAAAAGCGCGCCTCACGATATCCTCTTGCTTATATCCTCGGCAATAAAGAATTTTATGGTCTGGATATTGAAGTTTCTCCCGGAGTGCTGATCCCGAGGCCGGAAACTGAGCTGCTGGTCGAGGAGTGCATAAAGCGCCTCAAACCATCACAGACCATCAAACCATTAATCGCCGATGTGGGCACGGGCAGTGGAGCTATATCCGTCGCGATAGCTGCAAATATTCCAAATGCAATTATATACGCCACTGAGATTTCACCGGATGCTCTGAAGGTGGCTAGGCACAATATAGAGAATCATCAATTGACGGAGAGAGTCCATTTGGTCGAAGGCGATTTTCTGGAACCGCTGAAAAGTCTCGGCGTTGAGTTCGATGCGATTGTCTCCAACCCGCCGTATATACCCAGTGTCGATATTGAAACGCTGGAGCCGGAAATAGCCGTATATGAGCCGAGGAGTGCTCTCGACGGCGGTGTGGACGGCTTGGACGCGTATCGGTCCATATTTCCCGATGCAATTGGTCTTTTGAGAGAAAATGGCTTTATTGCTGTGGAAGTAGGTATGGGTGAGGCGTCGGCAGTTAAGGGGATTGCGATATCTGCGGGATATCGTAAGACTGCTATTTTCAAAGACCTTGCTGGTGTCGACAGGGTGGTAATTGCGAAGAAATGAAAGTCATACATGTTGATGCGAAAAATCCGGATATCGCGGTAATAAAAGAGGCTGCGGACGCAATAAGGCGCGGCGAACTGGTCATATTCCCGACAGAGACTGTCTACGGCCTTGCAGCCGATGCGCTCAACGAGGACGCTGTAAGAAAGGTTTTTCAGGCAAAGGGACGCTCTGAATCGCATCCGCTTCCAGTGCAGGTTGCGGGTGTCGAGCAGCTGAGTATGGTTGCCTCTGATGTCTCGCAGAAAGCTATTTGTCTTGCGAAAAAATATTGGCCGGGTCCGCTTACGATAGTGATAAAGAAAAATGAATCCGTATCCGACCTGGTGAGTGGGGGGCTGGATAGTGTCGGTGTGAGGGTTCCCGATCATCCTGTGGCTCTAGCACTGCTGAGGGAACTTGACTCGCCGATAGTCGCAACAAGCGCCAATCTGACCGGCAAGGAGCCTCCAAAGACTGCCGAACAGGCTGTTAATCAAATTGGCGACAAGGTCTCGATAGTGTTGGATGCGGGTGAATGCGAGATCGGCGTGGCGTCCACGGTCGTTGATATAAGTGTCGATCCACCTAAAATTCTACGTATCGGAACTATTGACCGTGAGCAGATAGAGCAGGTTATAATGGAAAAGAATATACACAGGGCTGCTGAGCGGAAGGTGGAATCGCGCTCAGAGTTGAAAAAGATAGTCGGGCAGGCGAAGAGTGAGGGCAAGAAGGTCGTCTTCACAAACGGCTGCTTCGATATATTGCACATCGGCCATGTCAGATATTTGCAGGATGCCAGGGCGCTCGGTGACATCCTTGTTGTCGGAGTAAACTCAGATCGGAGTGTGCGCAGACTCAAAGGTGAAGGCAGGCCGGTGGTGGCGCAGTCTGAAAGGGCAGAGGTGCTTGCTGCGCTCGAATGCGTGGATTACGTGACCATATTTGATGAGGACACTCCCATAGAGCTGATTATGGCCATCATGCCCGATATCCACGTCAAGGGCGGTGACTATAGACCAGAGGATCTGCCTGAGGCCGAGGTCATGCGCAAAATAGGAGGAGTGGTGCATGTTATCCCTTATTCGGACACAGATTCTCATGGACATTCGACAACAAATCTGATAGAAAAGGTAACTGGCAACAGATAACAGTCAACTGCCAACCGTCAACATTATGATAGTCTCATACGTTCTTATAATAGGTGTCATGCTTGTTTTAGTGATAGGTGGGATTGCGCTTATCGCGATGGGAAATGCCCATATCCTGCCGTCACTGGTCCCTCTTGCGCCGCTGCTGGTCGCAGTCGGGTCGGTCATGCTGATTCTCGCCGAGTGCCTGCTGTTTTTCGGGAAGAAAGAAGACAGACGAGGAGCCTTTCGTGATCTTGGGTTTCTCTTCCCTACACTGCTAATCAGCCTTTGTTTGTGGTGGCTCGCGCAGCATTTTCTGTGGTAAATTAATGCTTTGTATCATTCTTGGCTGCCTGCTATACTACTAGAGTAGGGAGATATGGTATGGGTGCAATAGATATCGTCAGAGAACGAAGAGATGACATACTCAAGATAGCATCTTCTCATGGTGCATTCAATGTGAGAGTATTTGGTTCTGCAGTCAGAGGAGATGATACTTCATCGAGTGATATCGATTTCCTTGTAAGCATGGAGAATGGACGTAATCTGCTGGATCAAGCTGGACTGCTTGTAGATCTACAGGAGTTACTTGGTCGCAAAGTGGACCTGGTGACCGATGACAGTATATATTGGCTGCTTCGAAGA
The DNA here is from genome assembly GCA_021371935.1 of bacterium. NCBI lineage: Bacteria > bacterium. The sequence continues at coordinate 290,101 of JAJFVF010000013.1, read as the reverse complement.
CGGATATTGAAGGAGGCAAAACCGGTATGAAAGATTATCGCGTTTACCTTGTTCATATCCTTGAATCGATCGAGAAAATAGAAAAATATACAGCTCAAGGCCGGGACAGCTTTTTCGGGCAGGAAATAGTGCAGGATGCTGTCATGAGGAATATGGAGATTATCGGCGAGGCTGTAAAGCATATTACGCAGGATATCAGAGACCAACACCCAGAAATTCCATGGCGGAAGATGGCTGGGTTGCGTGACATACTGATTCACGACTATGAGGGCATAAACCTTGCTCGTGTTTGGGATGTGGTAGAACACGATTTTGTATCCGTCAAGAAAGCTATTTCTCAATTGCTTCCACCGCTTGATAGGTTGGAAAACGAAATTGCAGGTGAGAACTAGCGCTTTGCCTTTACCACATTTATTGGCGTGCCTCTTAAGAAGCTCTCTATATTATCAATCGTGGTGTCGATGATCCTATGCTCTGCCTCGATTGAATAGAACGCCACGTGCGGCGTGATTATCACATTATCCCGATGCAGCAAGGCATAGCTGTGGACAATTGCGCGCAGCTTTTCGACGGGCAGCATTTCCGAGAGCAATTGTGCCTCTTCCTTTATCGATTCTTCTCCCTCGAGTACATCCAACCCGGCTCCGGCAAGTATTCCCTCATCCAGCGCTTTCACGAGAGCCTGTGTTTCGACCACGGCTCCACGCGACGTGTTTATAAGCATCGCGCCGCGCTTGATCTTGCTGATGTTATCCTTGTTTATGAGGTGATACGTGTCTTTTAACAGGGGAACGTGGAGTGTGATGATATCGCTCTCGGCAAGTAGATTGTCAAAAGATGTGTATTCAAAGCCGAGCACCTCGGCCAGAATCTGCTGAGGGAATGCGTCATATGCCAGCACTTTCATGCCGAACCCTCGCCCGATCCTGATACTGTGCAGGCCAATTGCCCCGGCTCCAATGACACCCAGAGTCTTGCCATACAAATCAAAACCCCGTAAACCCTCTATATGAAAGTCCAACTGATTTGCGCGCATAACAGCCGCCTTCATTTTGCGTGTGAGGCCGAGGATCAATGCAAAAGCGTGTTCGGCGACTGTATTCTCGCCATATCTGGGGACGTTGCAGACTGTGATACCTCGCCTGTCGCATTCGTCCAGGTCGATCTGATCATAGCCGGTGGATCTGGTCGCAATGAGTTTGAGATTGGGCAGCTTGTCCAAAATCGCCTTGTCGATCTTTGAGTAAATGAATATGGATATGGCATCGGCGTCCGCAGCCTCCTGCACGTTGGACTCATCGAGCGCCTTGTTTATCATCTTGCTTTGATGAGGCGCAAGAGAGCTGTCTGCAAGATATTCACGCACCCAGTCTTCAACTTCAAAGAACACAATCTTGATATCAGGCAATTGATCCACCTCCAGGGTTAAATTCAATTATATGCGATATTATCCCTTCCTCGCTATGGTAAGTCGGGCACAGAAACAGTTCAGTTTTACGGGAGCAAATATGGCTCGGCGGGAGCCTCGCCCTCCCGGCAAGCTCATTATTGGGAAAGCTAAGCTCATACTGAACCGAAAACTCCCAGATAACTGAACTCTCTCCGGGCACAAAAAAGGCCGGAGCATAATGCCCCGGCCCAATAGATAAGAGATATCGTTATACGTTATACCTTAACAGCCGCGCCGTCGATTGCGGGCATGATTATCTTTTCAACGAAGTCCTTGACGGTGTCCGGCGTCACATGCCCGTGCACCTTGCCGTTTACTTCCACATTCGGACCCTTGTCGCAGTTCTCGAAACAGAAGCTGGCCTTGAAGTCTATCTTATCGCTGATACCCTTCTTTTCAGCCAGGTCCATGAGCTTGCGCATGGTGTCGTATGAACCGTTCGTGTAGCAGCATGTGCCTATGCAGACACTCACGCTTACTTTGTCGGCCGCGCCGCCTTCCTGAACGTCTATGACCTCGCCGGTCAGCCGCTTGCGGTGCTTATACTGAGTGTGCAGCAGGTGATGCGCCGCGCTGCTGTTAGGTTCTTTCAGCCAGTTGCGGTATGCTTCCTGGACAAACGGGTTGTCTTTTGCGTTATGCAACGTCTGGACGCGGTCGCAGTCATATAGCGCGTTCTTGCGCCTCTCGCGAGCGTCCATATCGTTGGGCAGCGGCTGACCCGCTCCTCCGATACATCCGCCGCGGCAGCTCATCACTTCCACTATGTCGTATTTTGCCTCACCGCTCTTGATCCTTTCGAGCAGATCACGAGTGTTGGCCAGGCCGTTGACGACCGCCAGCCGCACCGTTTCACCATTTACGCTGACCTCGGCTTCTTTCACGCCGTCAAGCCCTCGCACCTGGTAGAACTCGTAACTCCGATTAGGCTGACCCTCCTGAGCGGTGGCAAGCCGCAGCACAGCTTCGGCCACGCCGCCGCTGGCGCCGAATATGATACCTGCGCCTGTCTTGAACCCGAACGGCATGTCCATAGACTCAGGCGGTATTTCGCTGAAGACAATGCCCGCCTGGCTTATCATTTTGACGATTTCCTGAGTGGTCAGAACGACGTCAACATCGGGTAAGCCATCGTGAGAGAACTCAGGCCGCGCCGCCTCGAACTTCTTAGCCGTGCACGGCATCACGGAGACGACTATAAGGTTCTCCGGCTTGACCTCAAGGTCCTGCGGCAAATATTTCTTTGCCAGCGAGCCGAACATCTGCTGAGGGCTCTTGCAGCTCGACAAGTTGTTTACAAATTCGGGGTAGAACTGTTCCACATACTTCACCCATGCCGGGCAGCAGCTCGTAAACTGCGGCAGTTTCTCGCCGGTTTCGAGTCTCTTCAGGAACTCGGTTCCCTCCTCGATTGTTGTGAGGTCCGCCGTAAATGACGTGTCATATATTCTTGCAAAGCCGACTTTGCGCAGAGCAGCGGCGGTCTTGCCCATGGCAAGCTCACCGTCCAAAACTCCGAACGCCTCGCCGACAGCAGTCCGTACTGCAGGAGCTATCTGCACAACCACGAGCTTATCGGGGTCATAGATGGCCTTCCAGACCTTGTCGACTTCACTCTTGACCGTAAGTGCGCCGGTCGGGCAGACTGTCGAGCACTGGCCGCAGTATACGCACTCGACCTCATTGAGTCCTTTACCGAATGCCGGGCTGACCTTTACTGACGAGCCGCGTCCGACAAAGTCAAGCACGCCGATGCCCTGGATTTCCTTGCACATACGCACGCAGTCGCCGCAGAGAATACACTTGTTCGGGTCTCTGACCAGCGACTTATTGGATAGGTCTACAGGTTCGGTATGCGACCCATTGGCAAAGCGTACGTCTTTGACGCCGAGCCTCTCGGCAAGAGACTGCAGGCGGCAATTCGTATTTTTTTCGCACGTCTGGCAGTTGCCATGGTGGTTCGCAAGCAATAGTTCAAGCGCCATTTTTCGGATGCGCATGGTCTTTTCGGTGTTCGTCCGAACAACCATGCCGGGCTCGGGTGGGGTGGAGCAGGTAGGCTGGAGACCTCTGCCCTCGATCTCACAAATACACATCCTGCACGCGCCGTATACCGACAATTCCGAGTGATAGCAGAATGTCGGCAGGTCGATGCCGGCCTTGCGGATCACTTCCAGCAGGTTCTTTTCACCGGCCAGCTCGACCCTGGTTCCGTCTACTGTTATATAATTTTTATCCATAGTCTATTCTCCAACTTTGGGTTTCAGGTTTCAGGTGCCTGATGCTGGAGTATGACTTTCCCCGACACCTGACACCCGCCACCCAACACCTAAAGAGTTACTGCCTCGAATTTACATACGTCAGCGCATACGCCGCACTTGATGCATTTGGATGGGTCGATCACAAACGGGCTCTTGATCTCGCCGGATATCGCACCCACCGGGCACTTCTTTGCACAAAGACCACAGCCCTTGCACCTTTCGGCAGCAATCGAGTATGTCTTGAACGCATGGCATTGACCCGCAGGGCAGACCTTGTCCACCACATGCGCGATATATTCATTACGGAAGTATTTCAAGGTCGAAAGGACCGGGTTCGGAGCTGTCTTGCCCAGGCCGCATAGTGAGCCGTCTCTGACCGTGAGCGCAAGCTCTTCGAGCAGGTCTATATCTTCCAGCGTGCCGTTGCCCGCCACGATCTTTTCGAGGATTTCGAGCATACGCTTCGTCCCCTCACGGCAGAGTACGCACTTGCCGCACGACTCGCTCTGGGTGAATGTCATAAAATATCGTGCGACCTCAACCATACACGTACCCTCGTCGAGGATAACAAGCCCGCCGCTGCCGACCATTGCGCCTGCTGCACGCAGACTGTCGTAATCCAGCGGCAGATCGAGATGCTCCTTCGTCAGACAGCCGCCCGATGGTCCGCCTATCTGCACGGCCTTGAACTCGTGACCCGCGGTCCTGATTCCTCCGCCGATATCATAGACAACCTGGCGGATAGTGGTTCCGAGCGGAACCTCGATCAGGCCGGTGTTGGTGACCTCGCCGGTGATGGAGAATGTCTTGGTACCCGGAGACTTTTCGACTCCGAAACTCCTGAACCATTCCGAGCCATGGAGGATTATCTTTGAGACATTGGCATATGTCTCGACATTGTTGATGACCGTCGGCTTGCCCCAAAGACCCGACTGCGCCGGGAACGGCGGCTTTGGCCTCGGCATACCTCTCTGACCCTCTATCGAGGCGATAAGAGCGGTCTCCTCGCCGCAGACAAAAGCTCCGGCTCCTTCTTTGATATGAATCTCGAATGAGAACGGACTGCCCATTACGTTCTTGCCTAGGATTCCGGCTTCAGTGGCCTGCTCTATGGCACGTCTCAGGCTCCTGATCGCCAGAGGATATTCAGCACGAACGTAGATATAACCCTCATCGGCGCCTATAGCATAACCGGCTATCAGCATTCCTTCGAGGATCGCATGCGGGTTGCCCTCCATCACGGCTCCGTCCATAAACGCGCCGGGATCGCCCTCGTCACCATTACAGACCACGTATTTCTTTTCCGACTGTACAGCGGCGGTAAGCGTCCACTTGCGTCCGGTGGGGAATCCGCCGCCTCCGCGTCCTCTCAGACCCGATTCGGTGATTTCGCGGCACACATCTTCGGGCGACATCGAGAAGATGACTTCGCTGGCGGCCTTATATCCGTCGCGAGCGATGTATTCGCGGATGTCGCGGGGGTCAATTGTGCCGCAGTCAGAGAGCAAAATGTTTGTCTGGTGTTTATAAAACGGGATATCTTCCCGAGTCTTATAGCTCTTGCCGGTTGCGTCGTCCTTGAGCAGCAGTCTGTCGATCGCTCGACCGTTGAGGACGGTTTCCTCGACAATTTCTGCCGCATCTTCCGGTTTGACTCTCATGTAGAGATAGTCATATGGTGCGATCTTGAGGATCGGACCGTGCTGACAGAGTCCCTTGCAGCCGCTGGCCGACAGATGAATGCCGTTTTCTTTTTCATCGAGCAGATCGACTTTCAACGGGACATTTCTGCGCTCGAGTTCGACGCTCAAGGCTTCAAAAACTTCTCGTGCCCCGCTGGCGACGCATCCGTTGCCGCAGCACAGGCTCAGCCTGATCTTTTCGGCGGCGATTGCGGCCTGCACATCGGCTTTGATCTTGGAAAGGTCTTGTGGTGAACTGATGGTTCCTATTGCACTCACTTACCTGCCTCCTTCTCCAGTTCGTCGATTGCCGCGACGACCTTCTCGGGGGTCATGTGGCCGTAAATCTTGTCGTTGATGACCACCGCAGGCGCCAACCCACATGCGCCCAGGCAGCTCACCTTTTCGAGCGTATAGCGCATGTCTTTGGTAGTTCTCTGGCCGTCCTTAAGCCCGATTTTGTTGCGTATGGCGTCTATGATGGTCTTGTTTCCACGGACATGACAGGCCGTTCCATCGCATACTCTGATCAGATATTTACCCTTCGGCTCCAGCGAGAACTGCGCATAAAAAGTTGCCACACCGAAGACCGTCGCCGGCGGCACATCCAGCGCTGTTGCGATAAAAGCCAGAATCTCTTCAGGCAGATATCTATATTCTTCCTGTACCTTTTGAAGGATCGGTATCAGCGAGGACTCTTTTGTGCCGCATTCCTCGATGATATCGAGCACGCGCTGAAAACTTCTGTCAGCGCTTTTCGGTTTCTCTTTTGTGACTGCTTGTGCCACTTTACTACCCCCGTTAAAAATAGCTGAAAGTGGAATGAAGATAGTGGAAACAGGTTTCCACTATCTATTTTTTCATCGTTCTCATACGAAATGATAGAGTCATAAGTCCTTGTTCAAGGCGCATATTCTCTACAATCACTTCCGATGGCACGTCTATCTCAATAGGTGAGAAGTTCCATATGCCCCTTACGCCTGCCGTCACCAGCAGATTTGCAGCGCCCTGTGCAGCCGAAGCCGGTACTGTAATGCATGCCGCTTCAATTTGTTCGCTCTTTATCACGCCGAACATCTCCGTGATATTGCGAACCTTTACACCGTGTGCTTCCGTTCCGATGACTTCGGGATTTACATCGAATATCGCTTTAAGCTCGAAACCGCCCTGTTTCCAGACCTCACTGCCTGCCAGCGCCCTGCCCAGGTTGCCAAAGCCGACAAGCGCGATTTTCTTAACGTTATCGACATCCAGAGCTGCGATAATGGTGCGCTCCAATATTTCGATATCATAGCCGGACCTCGGTCTGCCGACCACTCCAAGCGCTACAAGGTCTTGCCTGACTCTTGAACTGGATATTCCAAACAGTCTTGCCAGTTCTTCGCTCGTTGCCGTCTTTTTGCCTTCGCTCTTAAGTTGTCCCAGGTAAGTCAGATAGCTTTCGAATCTCAGAATGACTGCTTTTGGCACCGTTGCCTCCAATCTTTCACGTCGTCGGAATTGTTACTCTGCTAACGATTATATCCTACCATTCCTGACGCTGCTCGTCAATAGATATATCCGGCTGATTGCTCATTTAATGAAAATAACAATATTGCTTAAGCCGGTGTTCACATTTAATCGTTAGCGAAGTAACATTGTTGCGATTGATTGGATTAAGGTTATCTCGATGCTGTGTTCCGACCGTGCTCATATACATACAACACGTTTGTAAGTGACCTGCCGGGAGAGGATATGTTCTTGCCGCGATAGTGCATGGCTGATGATGATCCGCCGTCGAAGTTGAGCGCATCCGTGCAGCCGAGGTTGCTCATAATGGAGGCAAGTGTATAAAGCGAACAAGCAGAGGATGTACTCACGAATATGAGCCTGTTTTTGCCCGTGAGGCCGACCGCGGTCCTGCGTGCGCTTCCGAGCACATGCGAATCTCTGAAACCCTCGCCATAGGGGTCGAGAGTAATGGATCCGTCTGTGAGCAGACGCGGTCCGCATGCTATGACGGTCTCGTATTTGCTCCAATCCATATGGTGATTGCGTGTTGTGGAGACAAACGACACTCTGTTGTCTGATGTTATGCAAAGGCCGGTACCCATCCCGCCGAAATGCGCCATATTGCCGCCTATCACGATATCGCCGATGGGTTTGAGACTGCGGTTGCAGAAGAAAGTGCCGTTGATGGCGGCTGTGGGTTTTAGGCGCTTCATGAACGACCCGAACGACTCGCTTCTGCCTATGCCGTTTTTTGCTATCGCCGCGCCTATGCGCACAGACGGGTCGTCCATATTGATATAGATGACATTGACTGCATGCCCGCGCACATACGCTCTTGAATAGCTCACAGACTTGTGCGACGTCTCAATACCCCTTACAATTGTAGAGCCAGACACTCCATGAGCAGCCAGAATCTTTACGGCCTCCGCTTTCTGCCGATATCGAGCGATAGAGATCGGCGTGCGGCCATAGTTATCCTTTGCATTGACATCGGCGCTTCGGGTGAGCAGGATTTCGAGAATTTCATTGCGGCCCTCACCCGCTGCGATATGCGTTGGGGTGACGCCGTTTTTCTTCTTTGCGTTGATGTTTGCGCCCAGAGCGATAAGCAGGTCCACCATTGCGCGCTGATTGCGGTCGACCGCCCAGTGCAGCGGGGTTGCGCCGGATACGTCCTGTGAGTTGACAAGTGTGGGGTCGTCGTTTACCAGTTCCTGCACACGTGCAAGATCACCACTGGCGGCTGCCTTGTGTATTTCGCCTGCATATGCAAATATGCACAGTGACGTCAATATCAAAATTCCAATTGTCAGAGATATGGATCGAAGCATATGGACTTTCCAGACTAATCACGAAAATACGAAATGCTAATAATAGGCCAGTGTCTGCTGTCCCTTGAGAACGAAAAATACTCCAGGTGCAAACCCTGACGAATGCGCTGGGAGGGCGAGGCTCCCGCCGAGCCGCAATTTTCGATGTCCGATAGATAAGGATTTCCGAATACGGCTATTACGGCTGGGGCATATATAGGGATATTACCCATTGCCAGTAATATTATGTTATGGTGCGTCAGCTTAGTCAAACGAAAAATTGGTGAAATTTGAGCATGGTGGAAAATGTGTTCATGCAGCGCGAGGCATATCGTATGGGAGGTCTTTGCCCCATGAAAGTATCTCACCGCAGCGCTTGAGCCCTATACGCACTTCATCGATCACGAAGTTGACGGATTGCGCATCGAGACCAGCGACCTTGCCAATCTCGGTCAGGCTTATGTTGGGGTGCACACCGATCAAATAGCTGTCTTCAATACGTTTTGCCAGCATGTTTGCTGCGTGCACGGCTGCGGTCAGTTCGGGGTAGTCCGATGAGTCATCACGATGGTGATAGGCGATCCCGGCGATAAGTTTTTCGGGCAGACGCCATGATGCGGCCAACTGCTTTCCGATATACACATGATTGGTGCGAAGTGTCTCGGTCTCGGCTTCAAGCATCTCGATTCTACGCTCTCTACAGTTCTCGACAACCTCTCTGAACCTGAACGGCAGCGCACGTGCTATGACCAGTTTGCCGATGTCGTGCATAAGACCCGCGACAAACGCCGATTCTTCTGATTTTCTCTTGCATCCCGTGGCGAACGAATAAAATGACTCCGATGCAATTGCAGTCGTGACCGAGTGACGCCAGAAATTCTGCCAATTGAACCCTGGGAACACATGGCTGGGAAATAATATGTCGAGCACGGATGCCGATGCCGCCAGGTTGCGCACATACCCAAAACCGAGCGTCAGGATCGCATCGGTGATGGTCTCGGCTTTTTCCCTGCGGCAGAAGTATGCTGAGTTGGCCAGCCGCAGCACTCGGCATGCCAGCGACTGGTCGGTCATCACGACACGCGCCAGGCTGTCTGCATCCACATCATCGGTTCTTGTTATGTCTATTATTCGCTTGAGGGCGGCGGGAATGCTCGGTAAGTCTATTCGGTCGGATGATCTGTGGAACAAGTCTGCCTCCGTGTGTTGATTGCCAGCATATATTATTTTCCGCGAACCGGCCATATTCTTAAACCGGATTATTACGGGGTATTGCAGCCTTACGTTTTGTTGCGGACGGGTTTGGGTAATGACGGATGTGCTTGCGCATGACATTGTCCTCGGCTCCCAAATCGGCAAGGGGGTCGACACATTTGCAATCGAAACTCGTATATATCATTCTTCTGATCACAACCTGCGCCGTATCGGCAACTGCGGGCGGCATATATCTCAAGAGTGGAACAATCGACACCGATATGCCAAAAATTCTTGCTGCCGAGCCTGAGGAACAGATTGAGGGTATGGGTTATTTCATCGTGCTCTTTGATGGCCCGATTCAGGACACATACAGGCAGTCGCTCATCGATAACGACGCTCAAATATTGGAATATCTCCCCGATTTTGCGTATCTGATCCGCATCGACCGCACCAAACTCGGTTCGATCAAGAGCCTGGAGTCTGTGAAGTGGGTAGGAGCGTTCAAGCCCGAGTATAAGTCGAGCGAGGATCTGTCATATACGGACGGCAAGGGGCAGTTCGTAGTGATGCTGTTTCCGGGGGCAAAATGCGATTATGCCATTTCGAAGGCTGGGGTCAACAAAATTGATACTTCCGACCGGATGTGCCGTGTCCTGGCCACCGGTTCACAGCTATCCGAGCTTGCGGAAACCGGCGCAGTTTCATGGATCGAGCCATATGTGCAGCCGACACTGTGCAACAATATTGCCTGTGAGATATCGGGTGTACCCGAAGTGCGCTCGGACCTTGGCCTATACGGCTCCGGTGAGATTATAGGTGTGGCGGATACAGGACTCGACACCGGCAGCTTGAGCACCATCTCATCAGACTTTGCCGGACGCATCACCAAGACCTATGCGCTGCGCAGAACGGATGACTGGTCTGATCTTACCGGTCACGGCACGCATGTTGCGGGCAGCATCCTCGGCAGCGGTGCGCTCTCCGGAAGTGATCCGGCTTCGCACGATTATGACAGTTCCTTTGCCGGAATGGCTCCAGAGGCCGACATGGTGTTTCAATCCATAGGTGACGACGGCTCATATGTTTTTCCTCCGCTCGATCTTGCCGACCTGTTTCAGCCTGCATATGACGATGGTGCACGTGTGCACAATAACAGTTGGGGCAGCGCTGTTGACGGCCAGTACACGACATATTCCAATGAGGTGGACCAGTTCGTATGGGATCATAAGGACTTCACTGTCGTGTTCGCCGTGGGCAATGAGGGTGAGGACCTGGACAAAGACGGTGTGGTCGATCTAGACAGCCTGTACGCTCCGTCCACTGCAAAAAACTGCATCTCGGTCGGCGCGACCGAGAACTACCGGACGACCGGCGGTTACCAGATGGGATACGGCGTCGCATGGAGTTCCAGTTACCCGGTCTCACCAATCAAATATGATCTGATGAGCAATAATATAGACGGTATGGCCGCGTTCAGCGGGAGAGGTCCCACAGACGATGGCCGTATCAAACCGGATGTCTGCGCGCCCGGCACGAATATCATATCCTGCCGGTCTCATATTTCGAGCGCATCGACGGGGTGGGGCGCATACAATTCAAACTATACATATAACGGCGGAACGAGCATGTCTGCGCCTCATGTAACCGGCTTAGCGGCGCTGATACGGCAGTATTATCAGCAGGTGGCGGGCACGACACCCAGCGCTGCACTGGTAAAGGCGACTCTGATAAACGGAGCGGTCGATATCACACCCGGTCAATACGGCTCTACGCAGTATCAGGAAGTCAACGGCCTGCCGGATTATGTGCAGGGCTGGGGACGTGTGAATATCGAAAGATCGCTGAATGCAGATCTGCCCACTGTTACAGAATTTGCAGATGAGTCGTCCGGCCTTTCAACAAACGGCTATCGTGATTATCAATACAATGTGGTGGACAACTCAGTGCCGCTGAAGTTCACTCTCGTGTGGACGGACTATCCCGGTGCGGTGCATGCAGCCATCGAGCTGGTAAACGATCTTGATCTTATCATTACGTCACCAAACGACACCGTCTATCAGGATATCGACCGATTGAACAATGTTGAGCAAATTATATTGGATTCGCCGGAGACCGGGACATATACGGTCCGTGTGAAAGGCTATAACGTGCCCATGGGTCCGCAGGACTATGCCCTGGTCGTATCCGGCGGGATGCCGAGCACTTATATTTCCGGATCGGTTACATCCGCCACCGGTGCGGTTGTGCAGGGTTCGACTGTTTCTATCATGTCCAGCACAGGCACAAAGCGGGTTGTCACCAACCAGAACGGCAAATATCTGAGTCGTGTGGAGCCGGGGACATATTCTGTCCAGGTCGGTATGCAGGGTTGGACTTTCACGCCGAGGGGCAGGGTTGTGAACGTTACGGACCAGCCTGTCGAAAACGTGAATTTTGTGGGACAGGGCCAGCCGGGCGGCATATCGGGCACCGTGACGAGTGCCATCGGCGGCGTGATAAGCCATATCGTCGAGTCGCCACATCCATATCTCAACAACTATGACCGCACATACACGATCACCGCCAATGACGGCGTATCGAGTGTTCGGGTGCACTTCGCCGAGATAGACCTTCTCACTGACGGGGATGAGATATATGTGCTCGACGGTAATGACAACATATCCAATATCTATACCGGTAAGGCCGAAGACCTCTGGAGTTCGTGGGTCGATGGAAACGTCATCAAGATAAGAATTCTGACAAATGAGACCGGCAACACAGGCTATGGCTTTTATATAGATGGTTACGAGACAGACCTGGTGGAGCAGGGCGGCCTGGAGGGTGCGACTATCACACTCCGACCGGGGGGATACACGGCGACTACGCTTTCGGGCGGTTCATATACACTGAATGGAATCCCAGCCGGGACATATACGGTCACGCCGTCAAAGGACAAATGGACATTTGATCCGAGTTCAAAAATTTCAAACATTCCGGCAGACGGCACGGCAACAGGTGTAAACTTCACTGCACTGCCGCCTGGTTCGATCAGCGGTCGGGTCCAAATCGTGAGTCCTCAGTTTCAGTCGATCAATGTGGAATCTGCCCATCCATATGACCCGAATTATGAGAACACATGGCAGATAGATGCAGACGAGTCTGCGACTCGCATGCGGCTGCATTTTGCCCAACTGACCACTGAGCCTGCATGGGACTATGTCTATATCATGAACGGCAGCGATGAGATAATCGAGATATATACGGATGATTACACTGACCTCTGGACTCCATGGATCGACGGTCATGTGGCGAGGGTGATGCTCACGAGCGATTCCGGTAATGAATATTACGGCTTCAAGATAGACAAATATGAGGCTGAGATAGTGGGAAATGGGCTTAAGGATGCCGTGATCGGTCTGAATCCCGATGATTTGTTCGTCACTACATCCAATGACGGCGCGTTCGACTTTGGCCAGGTGAGTATCGGGACGCATACTCTGCTTCCTGAACTCGACCCATGGGCATTCGACCCGGAGTCGCAGATGGTGAGCGTCTCAGCCGGGGTTGCGCAGGATGTAACATTCTATGTCAGCCTGAATGACATAGAACGTGTTATTTATACCAAATCGCTGCCGCTTGGTATTCAGATCACGCTCAATGGGGCGGTCGTTTCAGGCGCATTTGACGGCTTCTTCTATGTTCAGGACACTCTATTGCCTGTTGGTATACGTGTCGACTCGGCAGCAGATGTCAGCATTGGTGATACCGTTACCGTTAATGGCACGCTTGCATTGATAGACGGCGAGCGCGTGATTCAGGCTGTGTCAGTTGAGTAGCCAAAAGTTCCTCTATTCGTGAGTGCTCATAGATATCCGACTCCGCATGAGCTTTGCCTTCTCAACGAGGATAGTGACCGGGAGGGCGAGGCTCCCGCCGAGCCATGTTTTTCTTACGTAACGCTGAACTGTTTCCTTTCTTGCAATTTGCTGTTGGTGAACATAAAATAGGTCTATGATTGACCAGAGCAAATGCAAGAAAATATTATCGAAGTCTGTTTGTGTCTACTGCGCATCCAGCAATTCCGTGTCCTCCGAGTTCTTCTCGGTCGCAGAGGAGCTTGGCACTACTATCGCGAAAGATGGTTATGACCTGATATTCGGAGGCGGTGAGATAGGACTGATGGGAGCCGTCGCCAGGTCTGTGCATTCGCATGGCGGGCATGTGGTCGGTGTGATTCCTGAGTTTCTGCGCCTGCCGGGCATATGCTACGAAAGCTGTGACGAGTTGGTGGTCACAAAAGACATGCGCGAGCGCAAGGCGGCTATGGAAGCACGCGCTGATGCATTCATTGCCCTGCCGGGTGGATTCGGCACGCTTGAAGAGATGCTGGAGGTTATTACGCTCAAGCAGCTCAGGATTCTCAACAAACCTGCTATATTCCTCAACACGAACGGCTTCTATGACGGCCTGAACGCTATGTTCGAGCACATCTTCGACCATCACTTCGCCAAGCCGCACTATCGCGAGCTATATCACTTTTCTCCCGATGTCACCGATGCTATGGCTCATATCGATAGCTATGAGCCGATGGCTTTGGGGACGAAGTGGTGATTTGTAATAGACCAGTGAATCCAACTGTGTCTAACATTATCTCAAAAACTTGCTCACAAATGGCGAACTCTCACCCCTGCGCATAAAGTGGCCGGACGGTCCTTCGCCCAGAAACTCCGAAAACCATGACTCGTGCTCGATCTCTTCGTTGAGTATCGCGAGGGACAGGTCATATGTGCGGTGGTCCTTGCCGGCTGTGAGATCGCAGATATGGCTGTAGCCTCTTACTGCACATCTCTCGGCCTCGACCAGAACGTGCAAGATTGCATTTGTGTCGGTCATGTCGTCAGGAAGATGAGCTGGCGGACAGGCTGATACATCATGGAATGCCTTCATGTCATCGGGCAAGCATCCGCCGAGTTCATATATGCGCGGAACGATGGCCTCGAAGTGATTGCGATCTTCAATGCGGGCGATCTCTGCGATTTCCTTCACCGTTTCACCCTGCAGCCCGATAAGATTGGCTCTCAGGATAGTGTAATAGTAATAAGTTGTCAGTTCTGCGGCGGCATTTTTAACCAATAAATCGAGTATCTGATCTATGTTCACCCCTGCTTTTTCAATCACTTCTCTTGCAACACGTGCCATAATTCACCTCACTGATTTTTCTGGAGATGATATACCCGATTGTCTGATTGTTGATTCCCGGTATATTACTTTATGCCGGGGAGAGGGGTCATTCGGACGCGGCGCGTGTCTATTACAGAGAAATGCCCAGACCAGTCATTCCTGCTTTCAAGTGCAGATATTGTCAATAGAGAGAGACGATCAGGCGAAGTCGGTGTTATGCGAATGAGGATGATCCCGCAGGTGGCAGGCAATTTTGTATGAAATGCTAACTCGCCAAAGTCTTTGTCCATTGTCAGTAGAAGTCGTTCTTCCAAAAACGCTCGGGCGAGAACTTCCTTATCACTAATACCGGGCGTATCAGTGCGTACCCATAGCACGTCATGCCCGCGTTTTCTCAGTGCTTCTATCAACAGGCTCGGTAGATTTTCATCCGCCAGAATTTCCATGTATTATGCTGAAAGTGGATAAATTTTTTCGGAGCGCAGGAGATCACTGACATATGCAAGGCAGGCAAGAATATCTTCTCTTGTAAGCCCAGGGTAGTTGTCAAGCAGTTCCTGCTCGCTCCAGCCCTGAGCCAGCAAATCTACGATAAACTCAACTGCAAGTCGTGTGCCTTTTATAACCGGTTTACCGACAAGCACGTTGGGGTCAACGATTATTCTATCTTCCCATTTCATAATGTCAGCCTCCATTTATTACTTACGGTATTCCGCCAATATATCCTTCAATTTCTCAGGCTGCACGCGGCCGTAAACCTTGTCATCTATCATCATAACTGGAGCGAGTCCGCATGCGCCTATGCACCGCGTCTGACCGAGTGTGAAGAGCATATCTTCAGTGGTCTCGCCCTGCTTGATGTCGAGCATGTTTTCAAGAGCTTCGAGGATCTTTGCGCCTCCGCGAATATAGCATGCCGTGCCCATGCACACCGATATGCGGTGCTTGCCCTGTGGGACGTGCTTGAAAAAACTATAGAATGTGGCGACGCCGTATATCTCAGCAGCCGGGACCTCGGTCATCTGCGCGATATGTTCCATCACTTCCTTACTCAGATAGCTGTACATGCCTTGGGCGTGATGGAGTATCGCGATCAGAGCCGACTGCGGGTGGTCCGGGTGATAGACAGACTTTATATATTCAGTCAGTTCATCAAATTTATCTTCGCAGCAGGTTCTTGGCATATCCGTTATGCAAAGGCTCGGCGGGAGCCTCGCCCTCCCTTCAGAAGATTCTTATAACTCACGCTTAATGCGAATTGGCCTGAGCTTAAATAACGCACTTTTTCAGTCGGCGAAGGCCGACATCGTGTTGATGTTGCCGTGACTTCAGTCGCCAGGCGGTTAAAACCGCGGCCACAACTGCACAAAGTCCCCCTACGGGGACTGGAATCTTAGTATAATCCGCATAACGCGTAAATACCTTTGATCGGGTGCGATATCTGATCGCGCCCGGAAGGAATGATGCGATTTCAAATCGCAAAGTTCTTTTTCGGTCTGGATCAGACATCCAGCCCGAACAGCGCCCCACAGTTTGCAGCCCACAACTCGTAGCCTATAACCCACAAGCTCGCAGCCCCTACGCCTAGTCCGTCCTGAGAACATCAGGGTTCCATACTCCATGCGGCAGGCGCGGCTGATAGTGAGTGTGCAGCAGCTTATATGCTTTTTCGCTCATCGGTTGGCCGAGATATTGTTCGTAAACGAGCTTCAGATCAGGGTTTTCATATGACCGCTTGAGTTTTTTGCCTGCATCTATAGCGCGTAGTGCCTCGGCTCGCTTTTTGAGATTCTCGACATCCAGGGGAATTCCTTCACCGGCTCTCGCATATGGCTGTCCGCCGCCGCCAATACACCCGCCGGGGCAGCCCATGATCTCGATGAAGTGGAAATCACCCTCACCGCGCTGAACCATTCGCAGCAGAGTATGAGCATTCGTGAGTCCATGAGCAACACCAAAGTTGAACTTGTGATCCCCGATTTTGGCGACCCATCGCTTAACTCCTTCGGCTACACTACGCACTTCTTCGACTACAACCTGTTCAACGTCTTTACCGGTGAGCATCCAATATGCGGTGCGATAGACTGCTTCTGCCAGGCCACCTGTCGCTCCGAAAAGTGCACCTGCGCCGGTAGAAATTCCAAGCACCGGGTCGAAGCCTTCATCCGGCAGATTGTAGAACTCGAGTCCGGCGTTTTTGATGAGCCAGACCAGTTCGCGTGTGGTGATTACACGGTCGACAGTCGGTACAAGCTGGCCATCGACCTCTATACGCTGTTCAGGGCGTGCTGCCTCAAACTTTTTGGCTGTGCAGCACATAGCGCCCACGTTGAATATCTTATCAGCCGGTATGCCCGTCTTTTCGGCGTAATAGGTCTTGATGAGGGTCCCCAGGATGCTCATAGGCGACTTTGCAGTGGATATATTATCCAGCAGATCGGGATAGAAATGCTCCGCGAATTTCATCCATGCTGACGAACAGCTCGTGATAAGCGGCAGCTTGCCTCCTTCGTTGACACGTTTGACGAACTCGGTCGCTTCCTCCATAATCGTCATGTCCGCGCCCATCTGCGTGTCGAATACCTCGTCGAAGCCCAGCCTGCGCAGTGCTGCCACTGCTTTTCCGGTCATGGGGGTCCCCGGAGGCAGATTGAACCCCTCGCCGATGGATGCGCGCACACTCGGCGCAAGCTGCACGATCACATGCAGATCGGGGTCCTCAATTGCTTTGACCACGTCCTTGGTGTAGTCCTTTTCAAGAAATGCAGCGACCGGGCATACGTTTATGCACTGCCCGCATGTGACGCACACGCTCTCGGTGAACGGATCGTTATAGGCAGGTGTGACCACTGTTTTGAAGCCCCGGTTGATATAGCCCAGAGCCGACACACCCTGCACCTCCGCGCAGACTCTTACGCACCTGCCGCAGAGGATGCACTTATCGGGATCGCGTATGACTGACGGCGATGAAAAGTCCGTCTCATAATGTTTCCTCTCGCCCTCATAGTGCCTTTCGCGCACTCCGGTTGAGTAGGCGAGGTATTGCAATTCGCAGTTACCATCGCGTTCACAGGTCTGACAGTCCATGGGATGGTTTGCAAGGAGCAGCTCGACTATGGTCTTTCGCGTATCGCGTATCTCCGGGCTGTTTGTATAGACGACCATCCCTTCGCTGACCGGATATGTGCACGATGCCTGTGGCCTGTTCATTCCCTCTATCTCGACCAGACATACCCTGCATGAGCCTTCCAGGTGCAGCCTTGGGTGATAGCACAGGTGCGGGATGCGTATTGCCAGCTTCTCAGCAGCCTGCATCACGGTCGTGCCGACGGGAACTGTGACCTGCTGGTTGTCTATGGTAAGGGTTACCGTCTTTGCTGCTGTTGTTGTCATATACGCTCCTCCGGTCGATCAGCAACCACATATTGATATCTTGTCCGCATTATTCACGAGGAACGTGAATAATGCTCTCAGAGGCCCGGATTATGCGCTTACCGCATAACCCGGCCTAGTCTATCTTAACCAAACCATCGACTCCGGTAACATAGTTATCTTTGACAGCTAATTCTTTTATCCACTTTCTGGTCTCCAGTGTCTTCCATGGACCCGAACCAATGCCTCCGCCATTATCAACATTCCAGAGCCAGATTGGAGTCGGCCAAAGGCAATATGACGGCTTGATTGCTTTATATACGTCCTCACCAGCGCCGTCCTGGCCATGATGAGCCATCTGAACGTAGTCGGCATGCAGGCATGACGCATACTCGCTTTTGAGCAGCTTCTTTCCTGCTTCAAAACCTGTGTCGCCCAGGAACAATACGGATTTAGTTGAGTCCCATACACGCAATACAATGCTCGAATTGTTCACAGTGCCGGTGAGTATCTCGGGGTTCTTTATGCCAAGCACCTGGATGTTTACGCCGTCTAAGATAAACTTCTGTCCGCATGACAATTCGACTGTGCTTCTGCCGGTTTCTCTCAGTGCTTTGTTGAGATTGACCAGGGTCCCGGCATTTTGAGCATCATATTTCTTCATCCATTCTTCAGTCGGCAGTGAGGCACATATACAGCCTATCTTTAGTCCGTCCGGTTTTTTAAGTATATCGATGAATGCATTAACATGGTCGAGGTGCGGATGTGTGAGGAACCATATGTCTACCTTGTCGCCCAAATTCTTCAGAAACTTCCTCAGATATGGTGCATCCCCGGTCATCCCTCCGTCAATGACAATGACCTTGCCATTTGGTGTCTTTATCACATAAGACATCATCTGCGAGCGGGTCTGCTCCGGCAGTTGCCAGAGTGTGAATCCAACAGGTCGATTGTCTACTTGTGGTGCTGCTTGCAGCATAGCGATGAGTACAATTGAAAATACCATTACTTACTGTCTCTTTTCTTCTCCAATTTTAATTATATTGCCAGGTGTAGTCGGAATTACATTTGCAGAGCAAAAAGCTATCCGGCGATTGAGCAGTCATAGGACATACCACCTGCCGCAGCCCTTCGATTTTGTCATCCGAAAAGGTATGAAGGTGGCCGCTGAATATACAGGCAATTTTGCCGCGATATGTATGCAGCAGCTCGAACTGAGGATCCGAAGTGCCGATAACGAGTGACTCATTGCCCGCCCATACTCGGCGTATGGTCTCCATTGTCGCAGACGTTTTCAGTGGAACATGGCTAAATATAAACGTCTTGCTGTCTCCACCTGACCTCAGCTCGCTCTCCAGCCATGGCAGTTGCTCAAGGATCGATTTATTGTCCGCGTTATTGATTATAATGAACCGAAAACCATTTCGGTCGAATGAATAGTTGAACTTATCACCGGGAAATATTCCGCTCCAGAATGTCGCTCTTGCATCGGGTTCGACCAAGTCCCACTGCGGCTCAATTTCTATTTCGGACGTCCGTCGTATGCTCAACGACGCATTATCATGATTGCCGATGACAGGAAATATCTCAGCCGACAATATTCGGCTCATCTGATTATACAACCTTATGTTCTGATCGGTGACATGGTCGATCATATCACCGGTGATAATCACGAAATCCGGTTTCAGATCATTTACTCTTTTAGCCGCTGCGATGAATCTTTCGTTCGTGTCCCAATACATTCGCGACGTTTGATATTGTTTATACACGTCAATATCTGTATTCTCGGGCGCTTTGTCGAAAATATGAGTGTCGCTGAACACGGCGAAAGTGAAATTATCGTTGGAGTCATCTCTTTCTATCGGCACTGAATTGGAACCTTTCCGATTGAATAATTGTCTCGTATGTTATCATGCGGCGTATATGTGCGCAATCCATGTTATGCTGCGAGCAGATATTGCGCCCTAATGCTTTTCTTTCAACACTATACGTGCTCAGGAACAAGTTATCCATTTAGGTTATTGATTATCTCATTTATTGAAATGGCAACCCCTGCGAAATCATTCTTACATCTTTCTTTTTCTGGAGTATAAAGAGTGCCAAACAGTAAGTCTATCACGTTACGAGTTGTTGCAATGTAGCTTACGATATGACCTGTAAAAAATGTAATTGTTATTTCTCTTTGCTCCTTTACAGGTAATAGGTCTACAGCATTCATAATGCGAATACCTGTCACTGTACCGTGAGACACTTGACAATCTGTCAGATATACCCTGTATTTGTTTTTTTTGCCGGATTTCTCGAATAGTGTTCTTGTATTACACCAGCTAGTGTTTGTTTTGCCTTCGAGATCACAGTCAAAATGTTCTTTCATATATTGAACTGGGTCTACAGGGAGTTCATCATCATCAAGTGTTCCTTCCGCTTTAAAAAACCTTATGCATGCATCTCGGTCATAATCGAGGTAGCATTTACCTAGCTCTGGATTTTTGGCTATCGCAAGTATACTTATTTGGCATTCAAGGCAGCATCTATCAATTATGTGGCACGCATAAGCATCTCCTACTGCACTTACGTTTTTTAAACTTTGTAATCCTCGATTATACTGAGACCACAGACACCAGACAGCAAGCCTCTGGTCATTATCTTTGCAAAAGTCTTGCATCGGCTTCCGCCACTTTTTTGCAAATGCTTCAATTTTCTCATAAGCTTTGAAGATATCATGGTTTCCTTGCTCTCCACTTTCCACTCTCCACCCTCCACTACTTCCTATAAATAGCCTTCACCGGACATCTCCTCAGGCATTCGCCGCACTTGATGCAGAGGCTTGTGTCTATATGGTGAGTCTTTTTAGGTTCACCGGATATGCATTTCACTGGGCAGACTTTGGCGCAGAGAGTGCAGCCTACGCAAATATCCGGGTCGACATAATAGTTCATCAGGGCCGAACAGACACCCGCCGGACAGCGCTTCTCAATGATGTGCGCTTCATATTCATCGCGAAAATTCTGCAAGGTTGACAGGATCGGGGTTGGAGCGTTCTGACCCAGACCGCATAATGACGATTTCTTCACCACTTTGCTCAGGTGTTCCAGCTTTTCCAGGTCTTCGGGAACGCCGTTGCCCTCGGTGATGCGCGTGAGGATTTCCAGCAGTCGTTTGGTCCCCTCGCGGCATGGTGTGCATTTGCCGCATGACTCATCCTCTGTGAATGTAAGGAAGAACTTCGCCACATCCACCATGCATGTGTCCTCATCCATCACGATCATTCCGCCCGAGCCCATGATCGAGCCGGCTTTTGCCAGGGACTCATAGTCTATCGGCGTATCCAGATATTGCTCGGGGATGCATCCGCCGGAGGGTCCACCTGTCTGGACTGCCTTGAACTTTTTATCGTCTTTGATCCCGCCGCCTATGTCATAGATGATCTCGCGAAGGGTCGTGCCCATGGGCACTTCCACCAGACCGGTGTTTTTGATCTTGCCTGCAAGCGCAAAGACCTTTGTGCCTTTGCTCTTTTCGGTTCCAAGGTTTGCAAACCAGTCTGCGCCGTTGAGGAATACGGCGGGCACATTTGCCCAGGTCTCTACATTGTTGATGAGTGTGGGATGTCCCCAAAGGCCGCACTCGGCAGGGTAGGGCGGCCTCGGCCTGGGCATGCCTCGGCGTCCTTCTATGGAAGCGATAAGAGCGGTCTCCTCACCACAGACGTATGCGCCTGCGCCCAGCCGGATCTCTATATCGAAACTGAAGTCGGTGCCGAAGATGTTTTTGCCCAGCAGACCGCGTTTTCTGGCTTCTTCGATGGCGTATGTGAGACGTTTGATCGCGAGAGGGTATTCAGCGCGCACATATATGAATCCCTGGTTCGACCTGATTGCATAACCGCCTATGGTCATGCCTTCGAGTATACAGAATGGGTCACCTTCAATTGCGCTGCGGTCCATGAATGCGCCGGGGTCGCCTTCGTCCGCGTTGCAGATCACAAAACGTCTGTCCGAGGCGAACTCAGTCGTCTGCTTCCATTTGAGGCCGGTCGGATAACCCGCTCCACCGCGTCCGCGCAGACCGGACCTCAACACCTCATCGATCACCTGATCCGGTGTCATATTCTCCAGTACATTCGCCAGAGCCTCATAACCGCGCATAGCCAGATAATCATCGAATGACTCAGGGTCAATGATCCCACAGTTTCGCAGGGTGATGCGAAGCTGCTTGCCGAAGAAGTCCGCGCTGCCGAGCATGCGAATGTGTGACGTGTCTACCCATTCATGAGTCTTGTACTCCTCAACAGGTTTGCCGCCTATGATATGTTCGTCTATGATCCTCTCGATCTTGGCAGAGTCGATCTTTTCATAGTAGACGCCGTCAGGCTCGACGACGATTATGGGGCAGTTTTTGCACAGCCCATATGATACTGCTTCCTCGACCTCGACCAGGTCCTGCGCATTTTTTTCTTTTATGATGCGCTTGAGTTCCGGCTCGATCCGTTTTCCACCGGGATCGACGCAGGCAGTGCCCGAACATACCACAATTGTGCGCTTCATATCCGCTCCTTCTAAACAGGCGTCGGGTGATGGGTGTTAGGTGATGGGGTAGGTTGGCTGAAAATAATTACCCAGTGTACTCAGTCACAATCTTTCCCCCAGCCAAATGCTCATCTACGATCCTTTTGACCTTTTCGGGATCGAGCCTTATATATAAAACAGGCGGTTCGTCACCGCGAGTGACCTCTGCCATAGGCTCCAGGTCGCACCTGCCGACGCATCCCGTGGGGATCACATCGACATTATCCAGACCGGCCTGCCGGACGGCATTTATGAACTCATCATGGACCGCGTCGGCGCCCGCAGAGATTCCGCATGTCGCCATACCCACCCGGACCCTGTATTGCCCCTTTTTCTTGAGCCGTTTCTTCTCTTTGAGTTCAGTGAGAATTGCAGTCGGTTTCATATTGATGCCTTTCACGTGCATACTTGTTGTATATTTTGCCGGCAGCCAGCCGAATTCCTACACTGCCGTGGGCTATTTGCACGATGCACGGCCATGCTTTTCGTGATAGTGCTGATGATAATCCTCTGCAGGGTAGAATTCGCCTATTGGTGCGACTTCGGTCACTATCGGGTGTTTGAACCGTCGAGACTTTTCCAGATGAGATTTTGAGTCCTCTGCCTCGCTCTTTTGCTCTGGGCTGACATAGAATATCGCCGATCTGTATTGCGAGCCAATATCGGGACCCTGCCTGTTGGGTGTGGTTGGATCATGAATACTCCAAAATATATCCAGCAGTTGCCTGTAGCTGATTATGGCCGGATCGAACGTTACCTCAACTGACTCTGCATGACCCGTAGCATGTGAGCAAACGTCCTCATATGTCGGGTTTTTAGTGTGGCCGCCGGTGTATCCTACCCTTGTCGAGACCACGCCTTTGCCCAGCATCTGCCTGAAAGCAGCCTCGACTCCCCAGAAACATCCCGCCGCAAAAACAGCCTTCATATACTCGGGTTCTTTAGTCGTTTCAGCCAGTTTGATAGCTACGGCGTTGATACAGTATCGTTTGCCCGTGGGTGGGGGACCGTCGTCGAAGACATGACCCAGATGAGCGCCGCATCTGGCGCACAAGACTTCCGTCCTGTGTCGACCGAGGCTGTCGTCAGGCTGCGTAGTGATATTGAGTTCGGATATCGGGTCCCAGAAACTCGGCCAGCCTGTGCCGGACTCGAATTTATGCACGCTCTTGAAGAGGTCCGTCCCGCAGCAGATGCACTGATAGGCACCGACCTGACCCTCCATGGGCATCGAGCAGGAGCCTGTAAAGGGCTGCTCTGTGCCCTTTAGTCGAGTTACCTCAAATTGCTTGGGTGTGAGCATTTCCCGCCACTGCTCATCCGTGCGGCAGATGCGGCTTACCTTTTCCACTTTGCCTGTCGCGAAGGCGAAAATATCGATGAGTTCGTTTTTATCACAAGGGTCCATTGCATCTCTCCTGCATGCAAATGAGATACCCAATATTTGCGGTCAGTCCTTATGAGTGTCTATGCTTTGAAACTTTGCCAGGTTTCTGAACTGGTCCTCGAATGCCATCAGCCCGGCTGAACCGCCCGTATGAATGAAAACTACCGTCCGATCAGGGTCTATACCCCCGGACTGAGCAAGTCCGATCAGGCCGGACATAGCCTTTCCGGTATATACCGGGTCGAGTATGATGCCTTCAGTCTGCGCCGCCATGAGGATGGCTTTGTTGCCCGCTTCTGACGGCACACCATAGCGTTCGCCATAATATTCATCGTTTATATTAAGCTCGTCAGGCTCGAAATGCTCGTTCACTTCTATCAGATCGGCAGAGCCGTTTGCCTCTTGGGCGGCATGTTGGCGCAGTGTTTCCGCCTTGCCTGTAACACTTATCCCCAGCACATCGGCCTCAGGTAGAAACAGACGTGCGCCGAGAATACAACCGGCCATAGTGCCTGCTGATCCTACTGCCATCACGATCAGCGGAGCTTTGTCCTCGCATGATAGCTGGTCGGCCAGTTCGCGGATTCCCTGTACGTATCCGAGCGCTCCCAGCGGAGTCGAGCCGCCCATAGGGATGACATATGGCTTTTTCCCGCGAAGCCGGAGGCTGCGGGCTTCGTTTGCCATAGCGTCTTCCATCTGCTTGACAGTGGCATCTTCCAGGAACCTGATCTGAGCGCCGAAGACAACATCCAGCAGGAGATTGCCGTAGAATCGGTCGAACCGTGGACCGCCTATAAATAGAATACACTCACCTATGCCGACTTTGCACGCGGCTCCTGCGGTCATACGCGCATGATTGGACTGCGGCCCGCCGTCTGTGAGCACGACATCGCACTCTTTCTGGAGCGCGTCAGCCATCAGGTATTCAAGTTTTCTGGCTTTGTTGCCGCCTCCGGCAAGTGTGGTGCAGTCGTCACGCTTGATCAGCAGCTTGCGCAAACCGAGTTTTTTGGCCAGGCGCGGTGCATTGTCGAGCGGGGTCGGCAGTGCCGTGAGAGATATTCTGGGTATTGTGTCGAGTTTCATAGCAATAGTATACCCCTTCAATTTAGTAATGAGTATTTTATATTGATTATTGTAAACCCACTGTCATTAAATCCAACGTTCGGACGCGATATCCGATCGCGACCGAAACAAAATTTCCGCAATTTCAGATTGCGATAACCATCCATAAACCCGGAAGACGTTTATATAACCAGTCATTCTGAGCGTATGCGAAGAATTTGCTTTGAACCATACTCAATAATGCAGGTGTTTTTGTATAAATGTTCTAATGCAATATCCTATTTTCAGCGCCTCGATTCATTCAGCGTCTCAGCGGTTCAAATATCTCATTTCCAGCTTTCCAACTTTTAGACTCTCTTGCAATTGTTGGGAACAAAGGAAATAGTATTTGTGCGTAGAATATATGAACCAGCAGGCGAACTATAACGTCAAAGGCGGTGGATGAATGAGTATGACGATTTCGTTTATGGTGGTGCTGGGGATAGCTGTCCTGGCGCTGTTGTGGGTAATTGTCAAATATAACCAACTGGTGGGGCTGCGCAATCGCATTCAGAACGCATGGTCTCAGATAGACGTCCAACTCAAGCGCAGATATGACCTCATCCCGAACCTGGTCGAGACGGTCAAAGGCTACGCAAAGCATGAGAGCGAGGTCTTTGAGAAAGTGACCGAGGCGCGCAATGCGGGCATCAATGCGTCATCACCCAAGCAGCAGGGTGAGGCTGAAAACCAGATCACCGGCGCTCTGAAGAGCCTGTTTGCGGTCGCAGAAGCGTATCCAGGGCTGAAGGCCAACCAGAACTTTATGATGCTGCAGGAGGAACTCTCGGGCACAGAGAGCAAGATCGCATATGCGCGGCAGTTTTACAATGACCAAGTGATGACATATAACACTCTTATACAGAGTTTTCCGTCCAATATGATCGCGTCGAACTTTGGGTTCAGCGAGCATGAGTATTTCCCGATGGACGATGCGGCAAGGGAAAATGTGAAGGTGGATTTTTCGTAAGTTATGTATGAACAGATAAGTGCCAATATCTGGCGCTCGCGTATTCTGATTATCGCGTTCATTCTATTGATCGGGGTGATAGGCTATGGGTTTTATCTTGCCTATGGCAGCCCGATGGCGCTCGTCATAGCCGTAGGGTTTGCGTTCGCCACCAGCATAGGCAGCTACTATTACTCGGACAAGATTGTGCTCGCCTCAACACGTGCAAGGGAGGCCACAAAGGAAGAGTTTCCTCACTATGTGAATGCTGTCGAGGGGCTTGCACTGGCGGCGGGAATCCCTGTTCCAAAGACCTATGTTATGGATGATCCGGCTCCAAATGCGTTCGCCACGGGCAGGGACCCCGAGCATGGCGTCATATGCGTCACCACAGGGTTGCTGAGCATTATGAACCGCGTCGAACTGGAAGGTGTGCTGGCACATGAAATGTCGCATATCAAGAACTTTGATATACGGTTTATGGCGTTGGTCTCTGTGCTGGTGGGAGCGGTTGCGATGCTGGCGCACTGGTTCTGGTGGACGGGCCGCCTGGGTTTTGGTGGCCGCAGAAGCCGTGATGACGAGGGCGGCCAGGCTCAGCTCATATTTTATGCTGTCGGCATTCTTCTGGCTATTCTGGCTCCGATAGCGGCTGCACTTGTGCAGGCGATGATTTCACGGCGCAGAGAGTATCTGGCGGACGCGAGCGGTGCTATGCTCACTCGCTATCCCGATGGTCTGGCAAGCGCCCTCGAAAAGATAGCAAGTGACCCACACGTGCTGGGGACTGCTAATAAAGCCACAGCTCATCTATTCATCGCTAATCCCCTGAAGGGAATCGGAAGTTTCCTCAGTTTCGACACCCATCCGCCGATTGAGGACAGGATTGCGCGCCTCAGGGAGATGTAAAGTGGGTGTCAGGTGATAGGTGTCGGGTGTTGGGAGAGGCCTGGTTCAGGACGGGAAGTTGTAGTTATGGAAGATGTGAAGAAATTATTAGGCGAAATCACTGCTGATGCTCAAGCACGACTCGGTGACGCGCTTATGTCGTTTTACGTGTATGGCAGCGCTGCCAGAGGCGGAATGAACGAGTGGAGCGGTATCGATATATGCCTGATTTGCAACTCGGATGAGAAACGCAAAATGTGCGCAAACTGGGTAAAGGGAACATTGCCCGCGTTATGGTGCGCTGAACACGATGCCGGCGGCGGCCGCTGCTCTTGCCAGTCTTATACCGCCATTAGCGCATCGCCTATACCGCAGTTTTGCTGAAAAGGGGTTTTCTGATCCCGCATCCATCGGCGCTGATTTCAATTTGTGGAACTAAACTGCTTCGGCTGCACTGGATGGTCCAGGGACTTCATAATAAGTGGGTTAGAAACCCACAATATACCCGTCGGGGGAAAGATTCCCCCGACGATCAAGATCAAACGATCAAATTTATTATTTTGCGCCGTGGCGGAGCAGGACTCGCTTAATGCCGTACCAGTCACGCTTAATCTTGTTATTCTGATCTTGAGGCGAAGTCATATAATCATGCTTGCCCTCTTTTAATATCTGAAGGAGAGACGTATTGCCTTCAGCATGCACATTCACATTAGCCCCATTCGCTATGAGCAGCTTTGCGATATCCAGAAATCCGTAGTATGTTGCCGTATAGAGTGGAGTCCTGCCTTTATTATCAGCAATATCGATCTTTGCCTTGTATTTTATCAATTCCTTTACTGCAGGGGTGTCTCCAAGGCTTGCGGCTACATGCAACGCGGTGCGGCCGAAGTTATTGATTTTGTTTACGTCTGCGCCATGCTTAATCATCACAAGTGCGCCATCAATCTTCTTCAAATCGATTGCGAAGCGCAGGGCTTCGTAGTCTTTGTATTTTACGTCCGCTCCCTTTGAAATCAAAAGCTCGATCATATCAGGCTGACCATGATAGGCAGCAGTATCTAGTGGGGGCCATCCATCCGAGCGCACGGCATTCACATCCGCCCCATGGTCGACCAACAGCCTTATCATATCCTTGTTTTCGTTTCTCAATGCCAGGTGCAGAGGATACCATCCCCAACCACAAAAACCGCCTTCACTTGAATGCTCTTTGACGTTAACTTCGGCGCCGTTTTCGAGAAGCGTTTTTGCAATGCCGTAATTGTTATTAAACACTGCAAAATGGAGTGCTGTTCGACCATCTTCATCCGTGGCGTTTACATCAGCGCCGTTTTTGATCAATTCCGGGACCTGCTCTGGGCAATCAATGACTGCCCACGGCAGATGGGTGGCTCGATATTTTGCGCGTTCAGGGTTGATTGAGGAAGTAGTGGGACAGCAAGTAGCCGAACATGTCGTGTCGCACAAAACAGGCACCGAGGTTAAAAGCAAGATGCCGATTACTGCTTTTAACGTAAGATGTGATACAAACGTACGCATAGTTTTGCCTCCAGTGAAGAAAATTGGTTGATGATATTAGTTTCGACTGATGCCAAGATTATCCTTTATTGTTACAGACATCATTCATTGACCATGACGCTCAAACGCTATAAAATATTACAACTGTGGTTAAAAAAAATTTAGAGACAGACCTCTACAATCCTCTATACGACTATCTGGTCAGCCATGGCTACACTGTGCGCAGCGAAGTCAATAACTGCGATGTCGTCGCGCTCAAGGGCGATGACCTGATCATCGTCGAGCTGAAAAAGTGTCTCAATGTTGTGCTGTTGTCTCAAGCGGTCAAACGGCAGCAGAGTTGTGATTCGGTCTATGTGGCAGTCCCGCGGCCACATGACAAGCGCAAATGGCTGTGTTCAAACAGGCCGCTACAGCTTCTGCTCAAACGCCTGGAGCTTGGGCTTATCTTCATATCCCCCGGGCACAAGAGAGCACCTGTTGAGGTCATTATGCATCCGATTCCATATGAAAGACACAAGAAGCACTCTTCCAGGCGAGCCATAATCAGGGAGGTGGAGAACCGATCAGGGGATTTCAATACCGGAGGAAGCTGCCGCACAAAGATTATGACGGCATACCGTGAAAACGTTATTCAGATCGCATGCTATCTTGCAAAACTTGGTCCCACACAGCCGAAAGTGCTCAGACAGCTCGGCACCGGCGAGAAGACTCTCTCAATACTCCACAGCAACTTTTATTTGTGGTTTGAACGTGTCGGTTATGGTCTTTATGACTTGTCTGCGAGGGGACGGTCAGAAATAAAGCAATATTCTGAACTCGCGAAAAGATATTATGATATGCTCGCAGAGAGTAGAACGGACTGACTCATGAATCCTGACAATTACCGACTTATTCCTCTGAGTGAAGAATATTTTTCCAGATTGTACACATGGACTGCGACTGAAAAACAACAGGACCACTATACTTGCCGCCCATGTCAAACTCATATATCGGAAAAAGAATATGTTGATAAGATGAGACGCATGATTTGCAGTCCCGATGGATCATGCTATGTGTTGGTGGCGGCAAATGATGATAAAGAGCCTTTAGGGAAGATAAGATCGTTCGATTACAATCCGAGAAACCATAGTGCAGAGTTTGGATATTACTTACCGGAGCAAAATCGAAATAAAGGGTTGGGCAGCATAATGCTGCAGCAGTTTGTTGGATTATCGTTTGGCGACAGGAAATACAATCTCAACAAGTTATATGCAACAACATCTTCCAGCAATATTCCTTCAGTAAGTCTCCTTGAGAAGTGTGGCTTTGCAATGGATGGCAGGCAAAGAGAGCATTATTGGATTGAAGGAAAACGGTATGACCAACTTATATATTCGATCTTACGGTCGGAATGGGATGCAGCAAATCCAGCTTAGTTTCAGTGTTTTGTAACTGATATTGACAGGCAGGCTGGTTATGGATAGAATGCGGGTGAGATTGTAGATTCCGGTGTGTATGGCGGTTTTAGGACAGGGTGCCCCAGAACAACAAGGCAACAACAAAAAACACCAAAAATTAGGGATTGGAGAATAGACAACAATGGCAGAGATGCACTATGCGGTTGCACAGGGGAATATAGATGAATTCGATCGCCTAATCAAGAGCGGTGCGGATGTGAATCCGAGAAATGATCAAGGCGTTACTCCTTTGCACCTGACTCCTGCAACGAACCAATTGGCAATGGCAAGAATGCTTCTTGAGCATGGCGCCGAAGTTGATCCTAGAGACGTGTTTGGCATGACTCCTTTGCATTGGGCAGCGGACGCGGGTCATCAGGAGATTGCCAAGGTACTTATTGAGCATGGCGCGGATGTTGATGTTCGAAGCAACCGTGGTTTCACCCCATTGCATAAGGCTATAGGAGTGGAGGAGCGTCCGGAGATGGTGAGATTGCTCATTGAACACGGCGCTAATGTCAACGCCAAGACTGATAACGGCTGTACACCGCTGCATCACGCTGCAACTGAGAACTATATTAAAGCAGCAACTGCGCTACTTGATGGTGGAGCGAATGTCAATGTAAATGATGCGAATGGGTGGACGCCTCTACGTGCTGCTGAGTCGGAGGGCAACAATGAGATTGCCAAATTGCTTCGTAAATACGGAGCGAGATAGCAGATAGTTTGAGTATGCTGCGGGAATGACGGTAATGGGATATCTCAGGACATTAACGAAGAATTAATTCCCACAGCCTGCACGGCGTTAGGTCAACGAATCCCAGCAAGCTGCAGTCAAACAGTGATTAGGGACTCAAGCCCCACATACCTGCGTCGGAGATTCAAATCCCCGACAATTTCCCTTAGGAGAATAAGCAGGCCGAAAAATCTCCACCCACGCCAATCCGCAACCCTAGCACCAATCACACAACAAAACACTTTGATTCTCCCCGCGCATTTGCTATAATGTATCGGTTATCAATGGCGGGCCGGTCTGCTCGTCAATTATTTGTGTGTACATATGCATTACGCAAAACCGCTTGCAAAACTGGTGGGCGAGTTTGAAAAGCTCCCTGGGATCGGACCAAAATCCGCGCAGAGGCTGGCGTTTCATGTCCTCAGAATATCCGAAGACGAGGCGCAGATGCTTGCCGACGCCGTGATGGACGTGAAAGCCCACATCAAACTCTGCCCCATATGCTATAACTACACGGATCAGGACCGCTGCGAGGTCTGTTCGGATGCGAAACGTGACAGATCACTGCTTTGTGTCGTGGCCGAGCCGCGCGATGTCGTCGCGATGGAAAAGACCAACGAGTTTCGAGGACTATACCATGTTCTGGGTGGCGTGATATCGCCCATGGACGGTGTGTCTGCTGATATGCTCAGGGTGCGGGAGCTTCTTGAGCGAATAAATAGTGGCGAGATCAAGGAAATTGTGCTCGCCACAAATCCTACGATTGAAGGCGACGCAACCGCCATGTATATAGCGCAACTTGTTAAACCGCTGGGCGTGAAAGTGACCAGGATTGCCCACGGAATGCCGGTTGGAGGAGATATGGACTATGCCGATCAGGCGACGTTGATCCAGGCCCTTCAATGGCGAAGAGAAATATAGTTTAGTATGATGGTTAGATGGTTTGGTGGTAACCAATTATCGGACTATCACACTGTCAAACTATCAAACCAGATCAAGGAGATAAAATGGCACGTAAGATGAAGGGCTACGACGGCAATTCGGCGGCTGCCCACGTAGCACACGCAACTAATGAAGTAATTGCAATATATCCGATCACGCCGAGTTCACCGATGGGCGAAGTCTCCGATGAAAAGACAGCCCGCGGCGAAAAGAATATTTGGGGGACCATCCCGTCAGTCACCGAAATGCAGAGTGAGGGTGGGGCATCGGGAGCCGTGCACGGCGCGCTGGCTACCGGCGCTCTGACGACCACATTCACTGCTTCGCAGGGTCTGCTCCTTATGATCCCTAACATGTATAAGATCGCCGGTGAGCTTACCTCAACGGTCTTCCATGTCACAGCCAGAAGCCTTGCATGTGCAGCTCTATCCATCTTCGGCGACCACAGCGACGTTATGGCCTGCCGCCAGACCGGTTTTGCGATGTTTTGCTCCAACAGCGTTCAGGAAGCCATGGACTTTGCCCTGATCGCTCAGCAGGCGACTCTTGCCAGCCGCATTCCTTTCCTGCACTTTTTCGACGGTTTCCGCACCAGCCATGAAGTTCAGAAGATCGAAGAGCTGACCTATGACGACATGCACGCAATGATCGACGATGATCTGGTGCTAGCGCACAGGATGCGCGGACTCTCTCCGGATCACCCGAGCATGGGCGGCACTGCTCAGAACCCGGATGTCTACTTCCAGGGCCGCGAGACCGTAAACAAGTTCTATCTTGCCACTCCGAAGATTGTCCAGGAGACGATGGACAAGTTCGCGAAGATAGTCGGCAGACAGTATAAACTGTTTGAATATGTTGGTGCTCCGGATGCCGAAAGAGTAATCGTGCTGATGGGCTCCGGCGCCGAGACCGCCCATGAGACAGTCGATTATATGACTGCCAAGGGCGAGAAAGTCGGCATCATCAAAGTTCGACTTTACAGACCGTTCAGCGTCGAGCATCTGATTGCAGCGCTTCCTGCATCCGTAAAGAAGATAGCTGTTCTCGACCGCACAAAGGAGCCTGGATCGCTTGGTGAGCCGCTCTATCTGGATGTGGTTACAGGTGTTGAAGAGGCAGTGTCCGAGGGTAAGGCTCCGTTCAAGAGTGCTCCCGTGATCGTGGGCGGCAGATACGGCCTGGGTTCCAAGGAGTTCACTCCTGCAATGGTCAAGGCAGTATTCGATAACCTCAAGGCCGACAAGCCGAAGAACCACTTCGTGGTCGGTATCAATGATGACGTCACCAAGTCAAGTCTGGATTACGATCCGAGCTTCCGCACTGCCGATGAAAACACTTACAGGGCTATGTTCTATGGACTCGGCTCTGACGGAACTGTCGGCGCCAACAAGAACTCGATCAAGATTATCGGCGACGAGACGGACAACTACGCTCAGGGATACTTTGTGTATGACTCGAAGAAAGCCGGTTCGGTCACTGTTTCTCACCTGCGATTCGGCAAAAACCCGATCCGCAGCCCGTATCTGATCGACAGTGCAAACTTCATTGCATGTCACAATCCGAGCTTCATCGAAAAATACGATATGCTCAAGAACCTGGAAGAGGGCGGTACATTCCTGCTGACCACACCACACGGTGCAGATGTTGTATGGGATACCCTTCCGCAGGAAGTCCAGCAGCAGATCATCGACAAAAAGGCCAAGTTCTATGTGATCGATGCGATCTCAATCGGCCATAAGATCGGCCTCGGTGCTCGGATAAATATGATAATGCAGGCCGCATTCTTCAAGCTCACCGGCATTCTGCCCGAAGAGCAGGCAGTCACTGCAATCAAGAATGCAATCAAGAAGAGTTACGGCAAATACGGCGATAAGGTCGTTGAGATGAACTACAAAGCTGTCGAAGCCGGTATGACCGAGTTTGCCGAAGTCAAGTATCCGAACAAGGTAACCAGCACATTCAAGATGCCGCCGGTTGTCAGCGAAAATGCTCCCGAGTTCGTGAAGACCGTGACAGCCGAGATTATGGCCGGACGCGGCGACGATCTTCCTGTGAGCAAGATGCCTGTGGACGGCAAGTTCATGACGGGCACTACCGCATTTGAGAAGCGCAACATCGCTGTGGATATTCCCGAGTGGGATCCCGATTTGTGCATACAGTGCGGGTTCTGCTCGCTCTATTGCCCGCATGCCGCAATTCGCATGAAGGCATATGATGAGAGTGAACTGGCCAAGGCTCCGGCGACATTCAAGAGCGCCGACGGCAAGGCTCAGCTCAAGGGCAAGAAAGTCACCGTCCAGATTGCTCCTGAGGACTGCACAGGCTGCGGGCTGTGCGTACAGAACTGCCCGGCTAAGTCCAAGGACAACCCTGATCACAAGGCGATTAATATGGTCCCGCAGGAGCCTCTGAGAGAGTCCGAGAGAGCCAATTGGGACTTCTTCCTCTCGCTTCCTGAGACCGACCCGACACTGGTCAAGAAAGAGACCGTTAAAGGCAGCCAGCTTCTGCCGGCTCTCTTCGAGTTCTCCGGCGCATGCGCGGGCTGCGGCGAGACTGCATATGTCAAGCTGGTATCTCAGCTTTTTGGCGACCGTGCGGTGATAGCTAATGCTACGGGCTGCTCATCTATCTATGGCGGGAACCTGCCCACCACTCCATACACCTCTCGCAAAGACGGCCGCGGCCCTGCGTGGTGCAACAGCCTCTTCGAGGATAATGCCGAGTTCGGTATGGGCTACAGGCTCACCATCGACAAGTTCAAGGAGTATGCGCTTGAATTGTTGGACTCAGAGGTTAAGGGCGGCTGTGTAAAGCCCGAGCTGGCTGAGGCGATCAAGAATGCCGATCAATCGACTCAGGAAGGCATAGAGGCACAGCGCGCAAGAGTCAAAGAACTCAAAGACTCTATCTCCGGTTGGCTCGACAAGTGCGCACCATGCAAGCAGCTTGACAGTGTGGCGGACTATCTTGTGGCTAAGTCGGTGTGGATAGTCGGCGGTGACGGCTGGGCGTATGATATCGGTTACGGCGGGCTGGACCATGTGCTCGCGAGCGGCAAGAACGTGAACGTCCTTGTCCTCGACACTGAGGTCTACTCCAACACCGGCGGCCAGATGTCCAAGTCTACACCCAGAGGCGCAGTCGCCAAGTTTGCTGCAGGCGGCAAGCCCATGGGCAAGAAAGACCTGGCCATGATGGCAATGACCTACGGCAATGTGTATGCGGCACGAGTCTCTTTGGCCGACCCGAACCATCTGGTGAAGACACTTGTCGAGGCTGAGGCTTATGATGGTCCGTCGATCATCATCTGCTATTCACACTGCATAGCGCACGGCATCAACAACACGTTCGGTGTCGATGAGCAGAAGAAGGCGATCGCCTGCGGACACTGGCCGTTGTTCAGATACAATCCTGAGAAGGCCGCCAAGGGTGAGAACCCGGTTTCTCTGGACAGCAAAGAGCCGAGTATGTCCTTTGAAGAATATGCATACGGCGAAAACCGCTATCGGGTATTGAAGAAGATCAACCCGGATGCGGCTGCCAAGCTGATGTGCGAGGCCGAAGTGGACGTAAAGAACCGCTGGCAGACATACAAAGAGCTTGCTGAGGCTACTTATACAAGCCCCGAGGCTGAGTGCAGCGGAAAGTAATAAATAGAGTAAAGCAACGATAATACAAGGTGGCCCGGTGTTATGCCGGGCCATTTTTTATTGCGGTTTACCAGTCATAGACCGGAGGTCTGTGCTCAAGCCAGTTCCACTCGCATTCCTTTAGAAACCTGCTGGTCATCGCACTCCAGTCTAGACCGTGATCACCATAGTAATTAGTGATGCTGCTCCGAATTGCTTCTGTGTTTTCCTGACTGGGATGAGTCAGTGCAGTATCCATCAAGCTGATAAGCTCCTCTGGTTTATCTGCGGCCTTGTGCAGTTGGGTCATCAGCCACTTATGATATGGATACAACAGCTTGTTATGCGCAAGCGCGAGTCTTGCAGCGAATAAGACTGTATCAGTCGCGGACTTTGTCGCAAGGTAGGGGTCTTTCCGATTCTTCGCTTCACGCGCAAACCATGGCATCACACACACCATCGTATAAAAAGTTTTGATCTTTTCTGCATGATCTGATTCCTGGTATACAGGGATTTGCTTGATCAGATCATCAAGACCTGGTATATGCGAGTATGCAGCGAAAGCACCCGTAAATGCCCACCTTGCAGGCTCACTGCCATGGTCGGCGGCATCTTTAATGAATTGCAAATTGATTACTTTGCCATCGATATAGCCGCCATCATAGCCGCATTCCATGTCGAGGTAAAATATATCGTCTTTTTCCTTCCTTTGCTCAAATTCTTCGTCGGTTGCCACAAGTAGAATGTCAACATCAGAATTGTCCTTAGCCATTCCTTTTGCCACCGACCCTCCGATAATCAGCGCACGGTACCTTTCATCCGGTGAGAACTTGTCGACCAGCCTTTCAATCTCTCTCTTGTGATGCTCTCGAATCAAAACTTGCCTCCGACATATAGCAGTGTTTATACGGTATATGACGTTCGCGCTTCACATTCCTTGCATGTATCAGAAAAAGGTGCAATTTTTTTGCATGTGTTTAGCATGGTTTTGCCGACAACCTATATTGGACATGGATATAAAGAACTGAGCAGATTCAGCTATACTCTCAAACTAAAGGAGGACCTTATGACCGCTGTGTTTATCAGAACCATATTGTTTATCCGCGAGGAAATCCTCTAACTTAGTGCCTCACTTTCTATACTAACTTCACTTGCCGCACCACATGTGGGTTTCTCTCGCGTGCGAACCATATAATTACGTCTGGTTTTGGAGGAACCCGAATTGAAACTCGAAGATATCGGATATGATTCCGACTTTGCATATCACTTCAACCAATTAAACGATGACAGTCTCTCGCCATGCCGTATCAGCCTTGAGCAGAGAGGGCTGTATTCGGTTATCAGCGAGTATGGTGAAATGCCGGCCATACCAACCGGCAAAATGCTCTATGAGACCGAAAAGCCTGTGGTCGGCGACTGGGTGGCTGCGCAAATTTTGCATGAGCAGCCACCTAAGGCAATTATTCACGACTTGCTTCCCCGCAAGAGTAAATTCTCGCGCAAGGAAGCAGGGTCGAGAGTAAGGGAACAGCCCGTGGCGGCAAATATAGACACTGTGTTTGTCGTGACAGGTCTCGATCATAATTTCAGAACTGCCCGAATTGAGCGGTATCTCACGCTTGCCTGGGAGAGTGGAGCAGTGCCAGTCGTTCTGCTCACAAAGTGCGATCTGTGTGATGACGTGGAATCCAAAATTTGTGAGGTCAGTGCATCCGCGCCGGGTGTGCCTGTGCATGCGACCAGCAGTGTGCTGGGTATCGGTATGGAAGGCCTGGCGGATTACATAACAGCAGGTCGGACTGTTGCGCTCCTCGGCTCATCAGGTGTCGGTAAGTCCACTGTAGTCAACTATCTGCTTGGAAACAACGTTCAGAGGGTGCAGGATGTGCGCGATGACGACAGCCGCGGACGTCATACCACGACACATAGGCAGATGTTTGTGCTGCCGACCGGCGGGATGGTGATAGACACACCAGGCATGCGTGAACTTCAGCTATGGAATGCTGATGATGGCCTGGCAGAGGCGTTCAGCGATATAGAGAAGCTGGGTGAGAATTGCAGATTCAGGGACTGCAAACATATCAATGAACCGGGATGTGCAGTTCTGGCAGCATTGAATGAAGGTACACTGGATGCGCGCAGGTTCGAGAACTATCGAAAGATGCTCGGCGAGCTTCGTTACCTTGAGAGAAAACAGGATGTCGGGGCCGCACAGACCGAACGGGAGCGCTGGAAGAAAATTCACAAACAGGTGAGGAAGCTGGGTAGATAAGCTACTAGCTCCACAGTTTCTTTTCGTGCGCACACGGGTAATATCCACACGATAATATTCTCGGAGGGTATTATATGGCTGATATAAGCACCACATACATGGGGATCGAATTGACCAGTCCGGTTATAGTTGGCGCATCGACCTGGTCACACAAGGTTGACAATATTAAGAGAGCGCAGGATGCAGGAGCGGGTGCACTGGTCATTCACTCGCTCTTTCAGGAGCAGATCGAGCTTGAACGTGAAGAGCTTGAGGAGGACCTTACGGCGCATGGCGAGGAGTTTGCCGAAGCTCTATCATATTTTCCTCATATGGAGCATGCCGGCCCGCGCGAACACATAATGTGGGTCGAAAAAGCGCGCAAGCTGGTCGATATGCCCCTGATCGGCAGCATTAATGCGATATCAGAAGGCGACTGGGTCCAATACGCAAAACTTCTTGAACAAGCCGGATGCAATGCTCTCGAACTCAATCTATATGCCATTGAGACAGACCCAAACAAGAATGCGGCGGATGTGGAGAACCAGGCTCTGGATATCGTGAATTCCGTAATAAGTGAAGTGTCGGTGCCGGTGGCGGTCAAGCTTAGCCCATTCTACACAGCTCTCGCAAACTTTGCTTATAAAGTAGTTGATGCCGGCGCAGATGCACTTGTGTTGTTCAATCGGTTCTATCAGCCGTTTATCGACCCCGAGCATGAGCGTATAGTTATCAGCCTCGACTTCAGCAGGTCGGAGGATACCCGTCTGCCTTTACGATGGATAGGAATACTCTCGGATGGTTTGAATACTGACCTTGCCGCAAGCACGGGCGTCAAAACAGCAATGGATATTGCTCGACATCTGCTGGCCGGCGCAAAAGCTGTGCAGTGCGTCTCCACTCTGTATGAAAACGGTCTGAGCCACATTGCCATAATGAACTCCGAATTGTCAAACTGGATGGATGCGCACGGCTACGGCGGCATAGAGGACTTCAGAGGAAAGCTCAGTCACAAGAATGTGAGTGACCCATATGCGTTTGAACGCGCTCAGTATATTCAACTGCTCCTTGGCGACAGATAGGTGGTCAGAATGGTACGCAAAATATCCCCCCAAACTATATGTCTGGAGGGATATTTTGCGTCTGGATTGAAATCGGTCTATCTGCGCATTTTAGAACCGATTAGTGCGATCAAACCGCTTGCCAGCGCGACAATGCTTCCGGGCTCCGGGACGGACGGAGGTGTGCCGATTGCTGAACCACTGAAATCAGTCCCGAGAACGTCATTACCGCAGTCAGGTCTCCAGGATGCAGTGAACGAATAATTGCTTGCGCTCTGGCCGAGCAATTCCCATGGAACGCTTACTGTATATGCAAAGACTTTAGCGCCATTGTATGTCACGCCGGTATATTCAAAGTCGACATCCGCACTGCCTATGGATGTCCCGCTTCCACTTACAAAGAATGCAGAATTTCTGATGTTGCCTGCGGACAGGCTCTGACTGCCGACTCTTCCCCATGTTGGGTTGAGTTCAACATCGCCGCAAGTTCCGGCATCTCTGGAGTGCATGTCCAACACTTTATTGTCCACGCCATATATCTGG
Organism: bacterium; assembly: GCA_021371935.1. NCBI lineage: Bacteria > bacterium. Next base: position 251,160 of record JAJFVF010000013.1, on the reverse strand, counting down.
TAATGTGCCTGTCTTGATGAAGGATTCTGTGCCCAAAGCAGATCATCCAATCTCAAACCGACACCTATTGTCATGCTGCCGATGTCGATCTTGAGGTCGCCGGGTCCGAACAACCGCTTGTCATAACCCAGTTCGGGTGCACCCTGGCCGTTCTGCGATGAAGTGGCTATAATTACAAAATCCGCCGTGCTGACTCCGGGCTTAAAGAATATAGCCTGAGCGTCCGACTTCCGGCTTGCCAGATATCCCTCGCCCGGCGAAGGAGCTTCTGATGCATTTGACCATGTACCATCAACACAAGTATATTTCCATCCGCCGACTACATACTGCGCGCCCGAAGTGGCTACGCCATCGAACGTGGTGCCTGTATAACCATTATGTGATCCTTTGCCGATGTTGATGCCCCAGAAATCATATGCAAATGCGCATGTGCCGAGGCTCATCAAAGCTATGAGAGTTAAAGTTATAGTTACTTTATTAAACATAGTTTGTCTGCTCCCTTCAAAATGCCCGTTGATTGCTCCAGTTATAATGCGGCAAGTATCGTGCCCCGAATGCTGTGATAATTGCGGGGTTGGGCCAAAACAGGTATGATTGCGAGCTTGCAATATGATATTTTTTTGTTTTAGCAAGGAACTTGCGTGCGAATTGCGAACCTTAATATATGTAGGTAAGGTGGTGAGAGACGGATGATCGTGTGGACTCCTATTGCGCTGGTATATCTTGGGTGTCTGGTCTTTGGGTTTACACTTGCTCTGGTGACCGCCATTCTTGGCGAGCTTATCGGTCATGGCGATGTCGGCGGTGCCGGGCATGATGTCGATATGGGTCATGAAGTGGATCTGGGTCATGATGTAGATATTGGTCATGACGTGGACCTGGGTCATGAAGTCGATCTGGGGCATGCAGGGGACATAGGCGACCATGGCGATATAGTGACTGCACATACGCACGCGGGCGATGCCACAGGCGCGAGTGTTTTCAATACGCTTACGATGATGACTTTCATCGCGTCGTTCGGTCTATCCGGTCTATTTGCGATATGGGTGCTCAGGATGGAGCCTGTGTTGAGCCTGGCATTTGCCACACCAATGGGCGTGCTGCTTGCGGCTGTTCAGTTTTTGCTATATGTAAACCTGTTTATAAAGGCGCAGGCCAGTAGTGAAGCCACGATGTCCGATATCCTGGGCTGTGAGGCAGAGGTCATAACCACGATACCAAATGGGCATGTCGGTGAGATTGCCTATAACATCAAGGGCACGCGATATAATGCGCCGGCCACTTCCAGTGACGGAGAAGAAATAGTTAAAGGAACCAGGGTCTGCATAGTGAATATTAAAGCGAACACATTTGTCGTAAGACCTGTGTGACTAAACTGTGTGAGCGCGAATCACTCTTAGTTTCGAGAGGAGTAGTGAAGGTATGGACATTCTGAATCCAAGTGGTGTTGTGACTACGGTAGTTGCGGTTGTAATATTCTTCGTGCTGATCTTCATGATCGCCGCAAGCCGCTATCGCAAGGCCGGACCAAACCAGGTGTTGGTCGTTTACGGTAAGAAAAGGCACTATCGCGATGCAATGTCCGGCGAACGCGGGACACGTGGTTTCCGCATCGTGAAGGGTGGGGGCGTCGTTGTGCTGCCGATTGTCGAGACATATTCCTATCTGTCTCTGGAACTGATGACAATCGATATTACAACGCCCGCCGTATACAGCGTCCAGGGCGTGCCTGTGCTGGTGGAAGGCGTTGCCCAGATCAAGGTCCGAGGTGACGACACATCCATCGCGACTGCCGCCGAGCAGTTTCTGGATAAGACCCAGGCGCAGATAGCCGAGATCGCGCATCAGACGCTGGAAGGGCATTTGCGCGCTATTATCGGCACGATGAACGTCGAGGAACTGGTCACCAATCGTGATTCATTTGCTCAGAGAGTGCAGGAAGTATCAGCGGGCGATCTGGCCAATATGGGTCTGCAAGTGGTTTCGTTCGTTATCAAAGATATTCGCGACACTCAAGGTTACCTCGAAGCATGGGGTCGACCAAGGATCGCACTGGTCAAGAGAGATGCATCGATTGCCGAAGCCGAGGCTCAAAGAGACTCAACTATAAAGTCTGCTCAGGCCAATCAACTCGCTCAGTCGGCCAAATTCGAGGCCGACACCAAAGTGGCGGAAGCCGACAGGGACTATAAGTCCAAGTTGGCCGAATACAATGCGTCCGTGAAGCAGAAAGAGGCGGCGTCCGACCTTGCATATGATCTGCAGAAGTTCAAGACCGAGCAACTTGTCAGGTCGGAAGAGGTGCAGGTGCAGGTGGTCGAAAAGCAGAAGCAGATCGAGGTCCAGGAGCAGGAAATTTTGCGCAGAGAGAAGGAACTCGCTGCCACAGTCGAGCGGCCTGCCATGGCTGAACGCTCCAAGATTCAGCAACTTGCCGAAGCCGAGCAATACAGACTGCAGGCGACCGCGTCAGGTCAGGCTGAAGCGACCAGGCAGGTAGGTATTGCCGAAGCCGATGCGGCCAAGGCTAAGGGTCTGGCTGATGCTGAAGTAGTTCAGGCGAAGGGCCAGGCTGAAGCTCTTGCGATGGCAAAGAAAGCCGAAGCATGGCAGCAATATAACGAGGCGGCTATCCTGCAGGTCGTGATTGAGAACCTGCCACAGCTTGCTAAGGCTGTATCCGAACCGCTCTCGAAGACTGAGAAGATCGTGGTCGTAGGCGGCGGAGGCGACGGCAGCGCAGGTGCGTCCAAAGTGACGCAGGATGTGGTGAATGTGGTTGCGCAGCTTCCTCCGATGATCCAGGCTCTGACCGGCATGAACCTTGAGGAATTGCTAAAGAGCATCCCGCAGGGTTTTGGCGGACGCAAGGCTAAACCGGCGCCTGCAGCTAAGACTGAACCCAAGCCGAGCACTGATGCCGCACCTGAGGCAAAGGCTGACGATAAACCAAAGGTCTGACTTGGCAGAGTTCAGTTATCCGGGGATTTTCGGCTCAGCAGGAGCTTCGCCCTCCCAATAATGAGCTTTCTGGGAGGGCGAGGTTCCCACCGAGCCATATTTGCTCTCGTAAAACTGAACTACTTCGTACCTGACTTGAATGTGCAGGCCGAAACGATGTATGATAGTGCCGTCTGCTTATTGCAGGCGGCATTTTTCATGGAGGAAATGATTATGATGGATGAATCGGCGGTGGAGCGAATCAGCGAGCAGACCGCGGAGAAATATAGAAAATACGTCAGCCCGGGACAAGCTAACATACTCAAGTTCAGCGGTTTCGATGTGCCTGAAGACAAGGCGGAGGGCTGTTATATATGGGATATATCAGGGCGAAAGTTTCTGGACTGTGTGGGCGGCTACGGCGCATTCAGCCTGGGTCACAGGCATCCGAAAGTGGTTGAGGCAGTCAGAAAACAGCTCGAAAAAGAAGCGCTGAAGAGCCATTTCTTCATGTCCACCGAACTGGCTGATGCATGCGAGGCTATGGCATCTGTTCTGCCCGGAGATATCAATTATTCATTTTTGTGCAACTCCGGCACGGAAGCAGTTGAGGGTGCGCTGAAGGCTGCACGTATTCACACGGGTCGCAGCGAGTATATAGGCGCTGTCAATGGATTTCATGGCAAAAGTTTCGGGAGCCTGTCGGTTTCCGGCAGAGATATCTATAAGGAGCCGTTCAAGCCTCTGCTTCCCATAGCGCAGCAGGTTCCATTTGGTGATGCGGATGCTCTTGAAAATGCAATCAGCGACAAAACAGCCGCTGTGATCCTGGAAATTGTGCAGGGTGAGGCAGGCGTTAATATCCCGCCGGATGATTACTTCCCGAAAGTTCGTGAGATTTGCGATGCAAACGGCGCTCTATTGATATGCGATGAGGTGCGCACAGGATATGGCCGCACGGGCAGGATGTTTGCGGCCGAACACTACGGCATTCAGCCCGACATAGTCACCATGGCCAAGGCTCTCGGCGGCGGCGTAATGCCTGTGGGTGCATTCTCGGCAGACGCGGACATATGGGACTCCATGTTCGGCAAAAACCCGTATCTTCACTCGACCACATTCGGCGGAAACCCGCTGGCTTGTGCAGCAGTGATTGCAGCGATAAAAACGACGATTGAAGAGGGCGTGGTCAGGCGCTCGGAAGTTCTCGGTCACAAGCTCCTTGACGGCCTGAAGACTGTTCAGAAGTTATATCCGAATGTTGTGAAGGATGTTCGGGGTAAGGGCCTGCTTGCAGGTGTCGAGTTCGATCATGAGGACTTTGCCGCTCTTGTGATTGCGGGTTGCGGACGCCGTGATGTGCTTGTTGCATACAGCCTCAATAACCCTAAGGTGATCCGCCTGGAGCCGCCGCTCATTATCGACGAAGACGAACTGCAGCGCGCGATTGATGCGGTCGGTGAAGCTGTGGCAGAGACTGCTGAGATACTGGAAGGCATAACGGAAGCATTGTAAAGAGCGGATTTCTCGTTGTGCTCGAAATGATATGTTGGGGAGATCAACATTACGATCATCGATCAGACTATCCAACTGTCAGACAAAATGAGAGATAATGATCATAAATTGAGCAATTACTGCCATAGAAAGCTGTTGATATAGCTCGAATGCCGGTGATATACTGATAGAAACTTACATTGAGGTTACAAGAATGTTTCTCACCGGATTCGCCGACGAAGCCGCTGTTGATGTAGATGGTCAGATAAGGGCCACAAAGGAACTCGGATGGTGCAATGTCGAGTCGCGGGCTATCAACAACACAAATATTCATGACTTGACTGACAGCGATTTTGATATTGTCTATGGCAAGCTGCAGGATGCCGGTGTAAAGATAAACTGTTTCGGCTCGGCAATCGGAAACTGGGCAAAAAAAATTGACGAGCCGGTTGACTCATCTATAGCCGAGGCTAAGCGAGCAATACCCAGGATGCAGAAGCTTGGATGCAAGCTGATTCGCATCATGAGTTTCGCTGTTTTGGCGGATCACGAGCCTGATGACCAGATGGAGCAGGAACGCTTCAAACGGCTTCGGCTGATTCAGGCTATGTTTGCAGATGCGGGCTTGCAGTGTGTGCATGAGAACTGCATGAACTATGGCGGCATGGGATGGACATACACTCTCAAAATTCTGGAGAATGTGCCCGGCCTCAAGCTCGTTTATGACACCGGTAACCCCGTCTGCAATCTCGACAAGACAAAGCCCAAGCCATACCCGATGCAGTCATCGTGGGAGTTTTATTCGCATGTGAAAGAGCAAGTGGCTTATGTCCACATAAAGGACGGCATCTGGGATGAGCAGGCCAAAAAAGCTACGTTCACGTATCCCGGTGAAGGCGAAGGCGACGTAGTGAAGATTGTAAATGATCTGATTGCGAGTGGTTACGATGGTGGGTTCTCGATTGAGCCTCATATGGCTGTGGTATACCACGATGCGTCAGTCAGGTCGGATGAACAGATCAAGTTCGATACGTATGTGGAATACGGCCGCCGCTTCGAGAAGATAATGAAAGACGCCTGCGCCGCCAACAGCAGAGTATATTAGTTACTTGCGCCCGCGTTTCGACTCATTGCGGCGTTTGATGTCATGCATGCGCTCCTCGCTGTCTTTCAAGAATTTAGAGAGCCTGTCTTCAAATGATGCTCCGACACCTGCTGCAACCGGTATTGTGGGTTTACTCTGTGGACTTACAACGTTCGGGTCGCATTGTTTGATGGACAACTCGAAACGCCCTTTGGGGCCGATACGCAATACCTTGACCTTGATATCGTCGCCTTCACTTATGTAGTCACGTATATCGCGCACGTAAGTATTGGCTATTTCTGATATGTGGACGAGTCCAGTGCTGCCTTCAGGCAATCGCACTATAGCGCCGTATTCGGCAACCTTGAGCACGAGGCCTTTTTGCGTGCTTCCAATTTCTATTGCCATATTGTAGGACAATCCTCCGGGCGTATTGATTACCAAAACGCAAACTACCCGTAAATATGCAATAAGTCACACAATATATATCGCCACAGTATATAGACGGTTTTTGCTGTTTGTCAAGTCCTAAATACCGGCGGCTATGGCATCGGCAAGATTTATTGTACCAGAATAAATTGCAGTAACTAAAACAACACCCTCGACACCTATTGGTTCGAGGGCTTTTAATTCTTGGATATCTATAAGGCTGCTGACTCCGCCGGATGCGATAATCGGCACATTGAGTTTCTCAGCCATGCGTTTGACTGCGATTATATTTACGCCGCCATGCATGCCTTTTCGGGATACATCTGTGAAGACAATGCGGCGCGCTCCAAGATCACACATGCGCTTTGCAAAATCATCCGCGCGTTCATCGGTCCTTGCCTGCCAGTCACGGACAGCCACGTAGCCGTTGAGGCTCGCCAGGCTCAATATTGTCCTGTCACCAAGCGTGCTGAAAAGCTCCTTTGCGAACTGATCCTCCAATGCAGCGCTTGTCCCTACTACGATCCTACCCACACCCAGGTCGAGGACCCGTTTTGCAGTATCTACACTTCGTATTCCACCGCCGAGGTCGACTGGGATCTTTGCGGTTTCGATTATCATTTTCACCGCTTTGAGGTTTTGAGGCTCGCCCATGCGGGCGCCTTCGAGATCGGCTAAATACAACCGACGTGCTCCCTGGTCTGCCCAGGTCTTGGCGACATGCCCGGGGTCGTGAGAATGCGGTGTGTTCTGTCCAAAAGACATGTGCACAGGACACACGCATTTGTCATCGAGCAGGTCTATACCCGGGATTACTTCCATCTTTCCTCCAGAGAATTATATTGCCAGAGCCTCGGCAAGCGAAAGATCACCTGTATAGAGCGCCTTGCCGAGAATTGCTCCCTCTATTCCAATATTTTCCAGCGATTTAAGCTGTTTGATATCTTCGATTGTGCTGATACCGCCCGATGCAATGACCGGAATATCGATAGATTGGGCCATATGCTTCATCGCAGCAATGTTTGTTCCTGCAAGCATGCCGTCCCGCGAAATATCGGTATATATCACACGCTTTGCGCCGAGAGACTGCATTCTGAGCGTGAAATCGACTGCCTTTTCGCGCGTGGTCTCTTCCCAGCCCTTGATCGCCACGTATCCATCGCGTGCATCCACACCCAACACCGCTCTCTCGCCGAGTTCTTTGAAGATAGTCTCGGCAAGATGGCTGTCCAGAGCGGCTGATGTGCCGATAATCACTCGACCAACACCTATATCCAGCATCTGCTTTGCCGTTTGCAGGCTTCGGATGCCGCCGCCGAGTTCGACAGGAATCTTTACGGCTGCAACGATCCGTTTGATAGACTCGGTCTCCTGCGGTGCGCCCATGCGTGAACCGTTGAGGTCGACAAGATGCAGACGCTGTGCGCCTTCATCTTCCCACCGGCGCGCAATCTGTGCCGGATCATCAGCGAAAATAGTCACATCATCGAACCGACCCTGCATCAGCCGGACACACTTTCCGTCCATCATATCTATTGCAGGAATCAGTTCCAATGTAATCGCCAGCCTCCGCATGTCACTCGACAGTAATATTTATGCAATAAATTAGTATATCAAACGTTGGGGTAATTGCGCTAGCCCGCATTATTCACGAGAAACGTGAATAATACTCTCGGAGACCCGGATTATGCACTTTACTTAGCGTAAATTGCTTAGTTATATCATCCTTAACAACATAAATCCCAGGACATCGGCCAGGTTGTTTGCGGCGCTGCCGGCGTTTTTACGCATTTGTCTGACGTTTTGCCATATATGAGGTCTGCTTGCTATATATAACAATTGTCTCCAGGTGCTCTCGATTGAGATAAGTGTGATTATGTGCTCGGGGATAGAGTCGGATGCGGTGTCGCTTATACTCCGTATGGCTGCAAATGGGACCCCTCGCCTGCAGCATGCGGCGGCCGCCGCGTATGACTCCATGTCTAGCGCCCCTGCTCCGGTTGACAAATAGATATTTTTCTTTTCTTCCGGGCTGCCTATGACGTTATCAACAGAGACCATATCACAAGTATACACGGAAAATTCTCTGTTTGTGTCCCGAGGAGGCAGGGCTGCCAGGAGTCCGGGGTCACTTTGATATGTGGCTTGGCCGGGCTGAGTCGTGATTATTCGATCCGCGATAACAACATCTCCGACTTTCGCGGCAGGGTCAAGCCCGGCAGCAAAACCAGAGGATATTATCCATCCGGCGCCGGAGTCGATTAGTGTATTAACCGCTTTCCGACATCCGGCTTGCCCAACCCCGCCTATGACTGCATACACTTCCAGTTGACCTATGAGGCACGCAATGTCACCATTTCGCATGCGGACGGCTGACCTGGACTCGGCCAGTACGCGCGCAAGCCCTGCTGCTTCCTCATGCAGTGCAAAGACTATTCCCAGCTTGCCTTTTGTCCCAAGGCCGGTCAAATGATTCCTCCGAGGGTATACATTCATCAAGGTTGATACCCATAGCATGCCATTTGAGGAACCCGAATGGACAAGAACAAGCGAATGGATCGCCTGAAAATTGATGCGCTGACACTGAAAAAAGAATTTTGTGACCTCTCGACAAACCTTGTGTGGGGGGAGGGGAGTCTTGATTCAGCTCTGATGATTGTGGGTGAAGCTCCAGGCATCGATGAGGACCGCATAGGCAGGCCATTTGTCGGCAAAGTAGGTTGTTTTCTTGATCGTGAACTCGATATGGCGGGTATCGAACGCCGCTGTGTATATATTACAAACACTGCCAAATGCTGGTCATTCAGAATGAAGGGAACCAGACGCATAAACCGTACACCTTCTGCAAGGGAAATCGAGGTATGGTCGGGTGTGCTTTTGCGCGAGGTGGAGATTGTGGGTCCGGCGTTGATATTGTGCTTGGGGAGTGTGTCGGCGGGAGTGCTGATCCACAGGCCATTCGCGATGACGGAGAATGAAGGCATCTGGTTCGGTGGACCTTTCGGATCACGTGTGATGGCCACATTTCATCCAGGTTACGTTGCACGGTTTGGTGGGATGAACGATGGGGAGGTAATAAAAAAATTCCGCCGCGACTTACTGATTGTCGCTGCGGAATTGATGAAACATAATATATGATATTTATCGGCTAAAGCGCTTTCGAAGCAGCGATGCCACCCCGATCATTGGTCCACCCAATGCAACCAGTAGTGATGCAGGTGCTTCGGGAACCGATGTGTTTTCGGTTTCCTTGAAAAATGCCGTCACGACTGTCTGCTGGCCGTTGTTCACATAACCTACATGCAGGCCGAGAATTACCGAAGTATCCATCGGTATCTGAAAATCAGTGTATGTGAATGACTTATCGTTGCCGGGCAATATGCGGTCTTCGGTGCCCTGAGCGCTCCAGCCTGCCACGATATAATCGTCCGGCGAGCTTGCATTTGGTGTCGTATCCCACTTCCAGAGGATATTTTTACTATTAGTCGGGTCCACAATGTTGCTGCCGCCTGCATAGAACGTGCTGATCCCATCGCTCGAAAGGGCATAAAATCCCTGTATCCATGAGATGTTATATGTTATGCCCGCGATTGTGATCATTGGAGATGAGGCGAGTGATACGGTATATGTCATGGTATCAGTGGCAAATGAAGGCGTAATGCTGACATTGGTGAATGATGCATCTTTGAATGAGCTCCAGGATTCGGCATATGCCGATGTGCTGATTGTGATCAGCGCAACAGCAAAGACCAACCAAGACCTGCGTAGTATATTCAGCATATGTCAATCACCTCTAGTATTGCTATCCGTGCCAATTTACAGGGTTTGATCCTATGGTACGAATATACCTCAAAATAACGGCACAGTCAAATATTATGGCACACTTATGGAAAAAACAGGCAATAATACCGGTGTGAATTCATGACAAAGGCTGGTGCTGCAAGACATAGTGTGTCAGAATACCGCCATTCCGACACACTATGTGCAATAAGTGAAGTACAAATACTCAATCCCAAATACTAAATACTAAATCAGAAGTTAGTGGTGTGAGAAGCACCTTTCGCCGGTAAAGACCATAGTAATGCCATGCTCATTGCATGCCTTGATGGACTCCCAATCGCGGACTGAGCCTCCTGGTTGGACAATCGCCGTGATTCCTGCCTCGGCTGCTGCATCTACGCTATCGCGGAAAGGGAAAAATGCGTCCGAACTCATCACAGCTCCTTCGAGTCCCTCACTGCCTTTGAATTTCTCTTTGGCTTTCTGGATTGCCTGGCGGACAGCAGTGACGCGGTCCTGCTGGCCTGTGCCGACCGCAATCGTTACGCCGTTTTTCGCGATCACGACGCCGTTGGAGCGGACGTTGAGGTTCACATACCAACTGAAGAGCAGGTCATCGAGCTGAGCGGCTGTCGGCTGCTTTTCAATAACGAATTTGCCATGTTTTGCGTGCTCCGTGGTAGCGGGTGCAAGGTCCGCGGCACTTTTGATGTTTGTCAGCAACGGTTCTGCCACAACGACAGTGCCATCTGCAAGAGTCTTTATGGTAGGAGCAGCATGGTCACCGACCCATTTCGGAAGACTTGAGATATTGGGCATCTTGATGACCCTGATCTCTTTGTTCATCTTATATGTATCATGATCGTTTAGGATCTGCAGGGCATCATCGTCGAAATCGGGCGCGGCAACAACCTCGACCACGGTGGTCATGATCTCTTTTGCAGTATCGGCGTCTACTTTTGTGTTGAAGACTACTGTGCTGCCGAATGCTGCTATGGCATCAGCATCGCGTGCGCGAAGATATACAGTGCGAGTGTCCTGGTCGCCGACCCGGACTGCGGCTCCGCTTGGGTTCAAGTGTTTCATCACGGCGCATGCAGGTCTGTCGAAGTATTTCACTATGTTCGAGCCATGGTTGAGGTCACCATAGTTGGTCTCGGATAGACCGGATTTGCCGCTCTTTAGCTGGATCATATCGCCAAAAGGCAGGCCTGATGAGCCTTTTGGTCTATAGAAACTTGCTCCCTGATGTGGGTTTGTGCCATATCTGAGGTCCTCGACCTTCACATATGTTGTCCCTAGAATCTCGACCTCATCGGGAAAGCCACTTTCTGTGCGGCTGAAATATTTTGCCCTGTAATTTTCGCTCATTGTGATTCTACCTCGAAAATAGCTGAGAGTGGAAAGTGGTGAGTCCAGACCCGCTTTCCAACAGTCAGCGCAATATTAAGACGTTTCGCAGTTTCTGTCACGAAACTCGACCATATCTTGCGGATGTGCTTTTTGTCCGACAGTGCTATACTTGTACTTCAAACCGAGGACTCCTTCAGGATTTAGGGTAATTGCCGCGTTTTGTATCGTCTATAATATACATATCAAAATATTGGGGGATGCAGTAGATGCTGCGCAACGCGATTATATTTATAATACTGATGATATGCATAGCGGCTTCATGCACAGCCGATGAGCAGGGCTGGCAGTGGCCGGAAAAGCTGACAATAGCCGGATTCAACATCACCGACATAAGCGGTACCACTCGACCTGACGGCTCCGGCAGCGCAAAGGGAACTGTGTCCCTTGGTTTGCTTGGTGACCAGAGCATATCTCTCAGCAGATCATCAAATGAAGAGGTAACGGGTTCCATATCTCTGAATACAGACTCGGCAGGTGCTGATATTCAAGCCAAACTCACTCTTGATGAAAACGGTCTTTCGGGCAGGGGCACGGTCAAATCATCACCAAAGCCGATTGCTGATGCCTCGATGAATGTGGCCAGAGGAGGCGCAATAAGCGGTTCGGGAAGGGTGTCTCTGGGAAGCCTAAGCGTTCCTGTAGACTTTGAGATAGGCGGCTCATTTGAAGTGAATGGGTCTATGGGAGCAAGCAAACGGGTGGATACACCGCTGGCTTTATATGAGTTCAATGGCAGCTTGGATATTCGCGGCGACTCAGGAAAAATTCTCGTCTATGCAAATGGGGATGTCAAACGCACCGGTAAAGTCGCAGATCAGACCAGCACTGAGAGTGTATCGAATGCGCAGGTAAACCCATCGGACGGCCAGGCGACGATCAATGTCGGCGGCGTCAATGTAACCTTCAAGTTTTTCTGACGAGGAACCCGAAGATAATAATCAGCGTCTAACCAGTGATTCTACATGCCATTTGACGCTCCCGCCGTGCGGCGGTATAATTGTGCCTGTAGGGCTACAATCCTGGAGGAATATCGATGTTTATCAGGCGTGCCGGTCTTCTGGCAGCTATTTTGTTGACAGCCTCTTCATCTGCTTTTTCTGCAGACTGCACTATGGGACACTACGATCCCAATCAAGATGGCTATACATCTGAAAAAATTGAGCTACCCCTTGCTTTGAATTGGGAATTCACTTCGCTGAAGTTTGATAATAACCCGTCATCGCCGCTTGTTGTAGATGGAGTGTGTTATTTTGCGAGTGGATCAAATATATATGCGCTCGATATGGCGACGGGTGTAAAAAAATGGCAGTACCCCTCAGACAGACCACTTGCCGGCTCTGTGAAGACCACTCCTGCATATTACGGCGGGAACATATACTTCACTTCTGTTGATGGAAATATGTATTGCGTTGATGCCGAGACAGGTGTCTTTCAATGGGCATATCAGACTCGTGGAGCTATAAGGAGTTCACCCGTAATCGATGACGGAGTGATCTATTTTGGGGCGGATGACAACTCAATATACGCCGTGGATGCCGAAACTGGTGAAGCGATATGGTCGTCTCCATTTACAACACGAGATGATTTTGCTCAGAGTGTGGCAGTCAACTCGGGGATTGTGGTGGCGGCATGTATGGATGGGCTTCTGTACGGCATAAACAAGAGCAGCGGGACATGTAAGTGGATATTTAGATTGCCGGGCGCCCCGGTCAGAACATCGCCGGTTATTGCCAATAACCTGGTAATTATGGCAATATCCAACACCGTATATGGGCTTCCGATCAGAAGCGGCCAGACTAAATGGATGATTACTTTGCCCTCAGATGCATCTGCAAGCCCTGCCGCTGTTGGACAGGAAATTTATGTTCCATGCCGCGACAAAAAAATATATGCCTATACGCTCAACGGCAGGCAGCCCAAGCTGAAATGGACAGCACCTATCGACATTGGAGCTTCTCCAATGTCGAGTCCGATTATTGCAAAAGACACACTGTTCGTCACTACAAGCAAGGGAGTCGTTGCTGCATATTCAGTAGAAGACGGCACTTTGAAGTGGCGCTATATTGCTTCTCCATCGCTTATCACCATGCCGGGCTCGAATTATGTTGATGCCGCAAGTTCGCCGACCGTGGCAGACCAATCACTGATTGTAATGACTGACGATGGAGTGCTCCATTGCTTCTCTCCGCAGGCTTCTGATAATGAATCACCCACGGAGTATAAGCTATCGCCTCCAAATGCCATAGCAATGTCTGGTGTTCCCCCTATTAAGATGTCGGCTATCATATATGATATCGGCAGTGGGGTTGACTTTAACAGTGTTGCAATGACACTGGACGGCAATGCAGTGGCATACAAGACCGACCTTGAAACCTCCACGGTTACCTATATCACCGAGTTGGCCGAAGACGGTAAGCCGGTTACCAAGTTGCCGGATGGAATTCACACGATAAAAATTACTGCAAAGGATTACTTCGGCAATACACTAAACAAAGAATGGTTCTTCTTTGCAGACAACACTCTGCCTGCGCCCAAGAGGGCTGTTTCAGAGCAGACTGGAAAGAAAACCAAAGAGACAACGAAGAAAAACCAAAAGACAACACCTAACACTACCAACAATCGCAGGACATGGGGAGGATCAAATCCCGGTGGCGATCAAAATTCGCCGCCTCCGCCTCCACCAATGCCTGGTGTTCCGAACACTCCCACAGATACAGATACGGGCGGTGGTGAAGCGCCCACACCGGACGAATAATGACTATGAGCGTGAAAAAGTCACGCATATGAAAATGAGCGAACAAGAACTCAGGGCTTGGCTCAGGCTGAGTCGGTTGGAGTTGACACCAAGGGCTGCCGCTGCTCTAATAGAGCGGTTCGGCAGCCCCGAGGCTGTATTTGAGGCATCGGAAGCCGAACTTCAGGAATTGGAACAGCTTACTGAAAAGGGCAGAGTAAAAATACTTGAAAATGCTCCTGCCGCGATTGAGCGTGATCTGCGAGTAATCGATGCCAGAAAAATAGCAATAATCCCCATCACATCGGAAAAGTATCCGCCTAACCTCAGAAAAATTTATGATCCACCTGTCATGCTATACGTCCGAGGAGAAATCATCGAGTCTGATAAGCTGGCTGTGGGTGTTGTCGGTTCAAGAAAAGCAAATGTTTATGGCAAGTCCATCGCCGAGAATATAGGCACGGTCCTCGCAAAACGCGGTCTGACCATTGTAAGCGGCGGCGCACGCGGCATCGATACTGCGGCTCACAAGGGCGCACTCGAAGCTAAAGGAAGGACAATAGCTCTTCTGGGCTGTGGAATAGATGTAGTCTATCCGGCTGAAAATGCCGGTTTGTTCGATTTGATTGCCGACAGTGGCGCAGTGGTCACAGAGTTCCCAATAGGTTCTGCACCCGAGTCATGGAGATTTCCATCGCGAAACCGTCTGATCAGCGGAATGAGTATGGGATTACTTGTGTGTCAATGTCCCATAAAGTCTGGAGCTCTGCTGACGGCGGACTTTGCTCTGCAGCAGGGAAAGGATATTTATGCAGTTCCCGGCAACGTGGATGATGAGCGCAATTCCGGCTGTCATCAGCTCATAAAAGATGGAGCAAAGCTGGTTGAAAGCGCGGAGGATATACTCGAAGAACTTGGCCTGGAAACAAATGATACGGATGTTCAGAACCAGTTAGCGCTTCCGATAGAATCGCTGAGTGACCAGGAACGCGATATTATTTCTCTGCTCTCGCTCGACCCTATGCAGGTGGACGAGATAATAGAGAAATCATCTCTGAGCGCGCCTATGGTCTCGGGCACGCTGACCGTCCTTGAAATGAAAAACCTCATAAGGCGCGTGCCGGGAAACGCATACATACGCGCGCTTTAGCCTCTTCCAATGAGCCATACCTTTGTGCTAAAATCCCACTATGAAAGCTACAGTAATTATCCCTGCGCGTATGGCCGCGACAAGGTTCCCCGGTAAACCACTGGTCGATATCTGCGGTAAGCCTATGATCGCCTGGGTATACCAGCGTGCATCTCAGGCTGAGTCTGTCGATAGAGTGATTGTGGCGACCTGTGACAAAGAGATCATTGACGCCGTGGAGGCGTTCGGCGGCGAGGTAGTAATGACCTCGGATAAGCATCGCTCGGGCACTGACAGGCTCGCCGAGGTGGCAGAGAACATCGATTCTCAGCTTATAGTCAATGTCCAAGGTGACGAGCCGCTGATTGATCCCAAGTCGATTGATTTGGCGATTGAGCCGTTTGACAAAGAGCCTGACCTGAATATGTCCAGCCTTATGGTCCCAATTGACTCTGAATCGGCGAAGGACCCGAACCTGGTGAAGGTCGTGGTCACTGCCGATAACTACGCGATGTATTTCTCGCGCAGTCCCATTCCATATGAGAGAAAACCGCTGGTCGGCAGGAGTGTATACGGTCATGTGGGGCTGTATGCATACACGAGGCAGTTTTTATTGAAGTTTGCCGCGATGGAGCCAACGCCGCTTGAGATGGCCGAATCGCTGGAACAACTCCGAGTTTTGGAGCACGGATATAAAATAAAGATGGTCGAGATTGCGGACAGACCGATGGGTGTGGATACTCAGGAGGATCTTGAACGTGTATGCGCCGCACTCATGTTCTGATACTCATATTGTCATTCCCAGCTTGACTGGGAATCCAGTGATCGAAGTATCGACGAA
This sequence comes from bacterium, assembly GCA_021371935.1. Classification (NCBI taxonomy): domain Bacteria; species bacterium. The sequence goes on along the minus strand of JAJFVF010000013.1, from coordinate 235,316 downwards.
ATATAGGTGTCTGGATTTCCGCTTTCGCGGAAATGACATGCGATTGGAACTAAGGAGATAATACTATGATAATTGCCAAGGCAGGCAGTGTTGAGTTTGGTGACGGAAAGGGGCTTGTGCTGATTGCTGGTCCATGCGTGATTGAGTCAGAGGACATCTGCCTTGAGGTAGGGCGCGAGGCCAAGCGTATCTGCGATGGCCTCGGAATACCATATATATTCAAGGCTTCATTCGATAAGGCGAACAGAACGTCCGTCGAGTCGTTCAGAGGACCCGGCATCGATAAGGGTCTGGAAATTCTGGCGTCGGTGAAGTCGAAGCTGGGTGTGCCGGTGTTGACCGACATCCATGAAAGCTATCAGGCAAAGCCGGCCGCCGAGGTCGTTGATATTCTACAGATTCCTGCATTCTTGTGCAGGCAGACTGACCTGATAGTCGCCGCTGCTGAGACCGGCAAGTGTGTGAACATCAAGAAGGGTCAGTTCCTAGCTCCGTGGGATATGAAAAACAGTGTCGGCAAGGCCAAAAGCACCGGTAATGAGAATATCAGTCTGACTGAGCGCGGCGTATCGTTCGGTTACAACACTCTGGTTGTGGATATGACAAGTCTGCCTGTGATGCGCTCTCTCGGCTGCCCGGTGGTTTTCGATGCCACTCATGCAGTGCAGAGGCCGGGTGGACTGGGCAATGCATCGGGTGGGGCAAGGGAGTTTGTCCCGCATCTGGTGAGGGGTGCGGTTGCAGTGGGTGTGGATGCGCTATTTATGGAGGTTCACCCTGATCCGCCGCATGGATTGTGCGATGCCGCAAGCATGCTTGCACTCGCCGATCTGCCTAAGGTTTTGTCTGATGCAAAAGCGATTGAAAATGCTCTTGTGGGATAAAGAATGTGTCGATGATGAACCAACAGCGTGCAATGTATACTGTGTTTTTTGTGTTAGGTGTTTTTATTGCTTACTTGTTTCAATATGGCGTTGTTGCCTATCGCATACATGTGATCCATGCACCATTGGGTGGATTTCATCAACAACCGGATTCAAGAGCAATAGCGCGATTGGGCAAGTCAGCTGTCCCTGCTATTTGCAGTGAGATAGATAGAGCTTGGGAGAAAAATCCACATAATCCTGATGGCTTGGTAATGGAATCGGCATCAGCTTTGGGTGTGATAGGTGATTCTCTTGCAGTGCCCACACTCATTGCCTTGACGGATCATGAAGACCCATATGTGCGCCGTGTTGCTGTTACGTCTCTTAGGCGTATAAAGGACACACGTTCACTGCCGGCGTTAAGACGCCATATGCAAGATAATAACAAAATTGTTAGACAAGAGGCTGAAAGTGCCGTTGACGAATTTCACAAGTGAGGATATATGTCAGTTAGAGTCGGATTTATTGGCGCGGGCGGAATAGCTAATGCGCATATGAATATGCTTCAGGCTATAGAAGATGTGCAGATAGTCGCGGTCACTGATGTCGACCGTGATCGCGCTGAATCGACTGCAGCAAAATATTTGGCGAAACCATATGCCGATTATCGCGAGATGATCTCATCAGAGCATATGGATGCGCTCTATATTTGCGTGCCGCCTTTCGCGCATGAATGCCAGGAATTGACGGCAATAGAAAAGGGTATTCATCTGTTCGTCGAGAAGCCTGTGGCGCGGAGTCTGGAAACAGCCGGCAGGATTAGAGACGCGATAGAAAAAAACAAGATAATCTCCGCAGTCGGCTACCATTGGCGCTATCTGACCACTACCGACCGCGCTATGCAGATTCTGTCGGGTAGGACAATCGGTATGGTCCAGGGCTACTGGATGGGCGGGATGCCGTGTGTGTCATGGTGGCGAAATATGAATGAGTCAGGCGGGCAGATGGTCGATCAGACTACTCATATATTCGACCTGGCGCGATACTTGTGCGGTGAGATCGACGAAGTATTTGCGCTCTATTCGCGCCGTGACCTGGATGATCGCTCCGACATATATGATGTGGGTACTGCATCGCTCAAGTTCAAGAGCGGTGCTGTTGGCTGCATATCCAACACATGTATGCTCAGTCTGCCATATACCGTTGGGCTGGATATTATAGCCAAGGACCTGGTGCTGGAAATCCACGGCGACCTTAAGGTGATCGAGCCGGGTCATACCGAAGTATTCACAAGCGGTGCGAATTCCATGCTTGCCGAAAACCGTGCATTCATTGATGCTATAAGGCTGGGCAACACTGACAATATACGCTCCACATATAGCGACGCGATGAAGACTCTGGCTGTCACTCTAGCCTGCAACGAGTCCGCCGAAACCGGCATGCCAGTTGGTGTAAAGAGCCTGTGATGGAATATGAGGGCAGCACAAAGCGGCTCAGGGCAGTGGTGCAGGGGCGAGTGCAGGGTGTGGGCTTTAGGTATTTCGTTATCGAACAGGCTCGCATGCTGCATCTGGTCGGTCTGGTGCGGAATTTACGCAATGGAGATGTCGAGGTTATCGCCGAAGGTGAAGAAGGACCGCTTGAAGCTATGTTGGTTGCCCTCAAGAACGGTCCGAGGATGAGCTATATAGAAAACGTCCACGCTGTGTGGTCACCTGCTACTGGCGAATACAAGACGTTCTTTGCCGCGTCCACAAGATGATGGTGGGCCCACTCGGATTCGAACCAAGGACCAAGCGGTTATGAGCCGCCCGCTCTACCGCTGAGCTATGGGCCCACGCCAATTGCAATATAATATACCACTTTTATGGCGGTACGTGCAAGCACTGCTCTTCATTTTTATTGGCTATCGCTCAGCTTGACCAGGTGCAGTTGAGGTGGGATAATTGATGTGCTAATGGTCAAACTGCAGATATCAAACCTGAGCCACGAGTATGACGATCGTGAAGTGCTGCACGATATCAACTTCACATTCGACGGCGCTCGTATGGCAATCACCGGTCCGAACGGTTCCGGCAAGTCAACACTCACCAGGATCATCGCCGGTCTGCTCACCCCGACTGTGGGTCAAGTCAGCCTGGAGATTGACGGTGTCCATGTGTCACGAGAGTGCGTGCGGGATATTGTTGGGCTGGTTGCGCCTGATATCCGGCTATATGGCGAGCTTACAGTTCGCGAAAACCTTAAATTTATTGCGTCTGCCAGAGGACTCGGGTCGACCAAAATAAATGCGGTTCTTGATGAGGTCAATATCACCGATCGTGCGGACGACATGGTAAAAAACCTCTCTTCGGGTTTACAGAGGCGCGCATGTTATGCTGCTGCGCTGATTCATGATCCGACAGTGCTGCTGTTGGACGAACCGTCAACCAATCTCGACAAAAAAGGCATCGAAATGGTGCGGGATATGGTTGACCGCCGGGCTAAACGGGGTATTGTTGTGCTGGCCACAAACGATGCCGATGAGGCCGCCATGTGCGAGTCTTATGTCGACCTGAGCGAGGTCGCACGATGAAATCTGTCGGCAGGCAGGCAGGTCTGGTTCACTATGTGCACTCTGCATGGGCTATATTGCGCAAAGATATGACCTGCGAACTGCGCGCTCGCCATGCAATAGGCGCTGTGCTACTGTTTGCGATTACCAGCACAATCGCCGTGTCGTTCACGTCGAATATCTGGGGCGGTGAGGCATCGGTCACATCGACGCTGTTATGGCTGATAATATACTTTTCGGCCATGTCGGGACTGAGCAGGTCGTTTGTGCATGAGGACGAATCATTTACATCAGGCACGCTCAAACTCGCAGCACGGCCGAATGCGGTCTATCTTGGCAAGCTGATCTTCAACTGGTCGATATTGATCGCGATGGAAATTGTATGCGTGCCGCTCTTTGCTGTCTTCATGAACTGCTGTGTCTCGGACTGGGGCATGCTGATCGCGCTGTTGATATTCGGCGGGCTTGCACTGAGCGCGGGAGCTACGATCTCTGCTGCCATGGTTGCGCGCGCATCTGTGAAAGGGGCACTGTTTGCCGTAATCAGTTTTCCGCTGCTTATTCCGGCACTGGCTCTGGCGATCCACGGATCCAGTCTGGCAATAGGCGGCCAAAGTGCAATAAGCGATCTGAGGCTGTTGATATATTACACAATCACACTCATCACAGCGAGTCTAATGTTGTTCAGGTTTATATGGGAAGACTAGGAAAAACATTTATTGCTTGGGCAGTGTGGACGCTGGCTGTTGTGGCGGGCGTGATAGTCTGTGTGCCGCCTGCAATTGGTTTCGCTAACCCTGGCGCGGCGCGGATTGTCATAATTCATGTGCCGTGCGCAATACTCGCAGTGGCTGCTTATGTGGTATCCACCATTTATGCCATAGCACACCTTGCAAAGGGCAGGGTGGACCTGGATATCAAGTCGTCAGTATCGGCAGGGCTTGGGTTCGCATTTACTGTGTTGGCGACATTGAGCGGAATGGTATTTGCAAAACTGGAGTGGGGAGCCGCATGGAACTGGGACCCTCGTGAGACCACCATACTCATGCTCTTGATTGTATACGCAGCATATTTCACTCTCAGAAGTGCGATCCCAGGCAGACAGGCACGTGCCAGGGTGGGGGCGGTATATAACATCCTTGCGTGTGTGGTAATGCCGTATCTGGTATTCGTGCTTCCAAGGCTGCTCGGCGGGCTGCATCCTACAGACACACTTACAAGCGGCGGTCTGTCACCTGAATATCGGATAGCGATATCGGCTGCAGCGCTGAGCGCGCTGTGGCTGTATGTATTGGTCTTCAGATCACAGGTCGCAAAGTTGATCACACGAGGCAAAAAGTGAGCAGGCTTCCATATATAATCGGCGCGGTCGTGATATTGGGGTTCGGATGTCTCGGAGTAAGGGAAATGACTGCTGCCCGCGCTCCTTATTTGACCCGTGTGTCCGAAGTGCGCAAATCAGACGGCGGACCTGTGCAGTTCATAGGCAAAATAGTGCCTGACACAGTCTACTATTTCGACTCCGCCAGCAAGCTGATCTTCGTACTTGCTGACGACAGGGGTGTTATGCTCAAAGTGAATTATAAAGGCGTGAAACCGGCTAATTTTGATACGTCGGAGAAGGCTCTTGTGCGAGGAAAATACACAGGTGGCGAGTTTATAGCTGACCAGATCCTGCTCAAGTGCCCGTCCAAATACAGATGATTTAGTATTTTAGATTTTATATTGAGTATTGCTCAAGTGAGAATATCTGCAGACAACTTTTCCATATATCTGGCATTTGCATGCGCGCTAATATCGTTTGCATGCTGGTTTGCTGCCGCCATTTCACAAAGTAAGCTTTGGCATCTTTGGGCAAAGAGATTATATGCCATTTCAGTAATTGGCATTGCATACGCTGCCTTATATCTTCTGCAGCAAATACTCTCCAGCGCAAGATATGACGTTGCCTATATCCACGACTACAGTAGTCCCACAGATTCACTGCTCTACAAAATATCGAGCCTGTGGGCCGGCCAGGAAGGCTCCCTGCTGCTTTGGGCGCTGCTGGCCGGAATAATGGGTTTGGTCATATCGCGCAAACAAAGCTCGACAGTTATGGCCTTTTGGGCATCGGTACAGTCGTTTTTTCTAGTCCTGCTGATAAAATCAGACCCGTTTCGCATGCTTGCAGATTACAGTCCTGGTGCACAGGGAATGGGGCTCAACCCTCTGCTCAAGAACCCATGGATGTCCGTGCATCCTCCGGTCATATTCCTCGGTTATGCCGCGCTGATAGTCCCGGCTGCACTGGCAGTGGCCGCATTGGTCAAGGGCGACCCGAAAAGCTGGGTCAGACAGTGCATACCATGGGCGCTGTTCGGATGGGTGTCATTGAGTGCTGGCATCATACTCGGGATGATCTGGTCATATGAGGTTCTCGGCTGGGGAGGATACTGGAGTTGGGACCCGGTCGAAAATGCATCACTCGTGCCATGGCTTACTTCGACTGCTCTAGTCCATGGCCTAATCTTGCAGAAATATAAGGGCAGAAACATTCGCGGCAATGTCATACTCGCGATCGTCACATTCCTACTGGTATTGTATGCTGCATTCCTCACGCGCAGCGGCGTGTTGTCTAAGATTTCAGTGCATTCTTTTGCAGACTTGGGCGCATATAGCTATCTGCTGGCTTTTGTTCTGGCCTATGCGCTCTTTTCGATTGTCCTTGTCATAAGCAGATGGAACTCTATATCGACCCACAAGCCGCATATTACACTCGCGTCAAAAGATTTTATGCTATCGCTGGGGATCATCGTAATGGTGGTCTTCGCAGTTGTTGTGGCAGTCGGAACGTCATATCCGCTGTTCACCAAATCCATATTGCAGCCGAGCTTTTATACCCGTATGTCCGTGCCGATTGCAGGCGTAATAATACTCCTCATAGTCCTGGCGCCAATACTTCCATGGAGCGGAAAAGGCATAAAGTCGAGATCGTCCCGTGCGGCATATATGGCTCATGCGGGCATGATTGTGATGATAGCCGGGATAGTCTTCTCGCTGTCGGGCAGGTCAGCCGATATGACGCTCGTCAAAAACGGCTCGGCCAAACGTGCATTGGGATATGAGTTTGCATATGTCGGCACAAAAAAAATCGACGATACGAAAGAAGTAATCAATATAAAAATGTCGGGCAAGGGCAAAGAATCCATTGCACCGCTTGGTGTCGAGTATTCGCAGCGAGGATCGGTCAGGTCACCATTCATTAGATCCTCATTGACCGGCGATATGTATATTTCGCCCGGCGATATCCTGGCAAATACGATCACTCCCGTCGCATCAATGACCGAAAGGGGCTGGGAGGCGTTGCCCTTCACGATACCAGGCACTAAGTCTACAGTCACGCTTGTCGGTATGCAGGTAGAGTCTCACATGGTGCGCCTTGAATATCGCCCGGAGCATGGCAAGCCGGTAGAGATTACTCTCAGCCCAGGCAAGCCTGCTAAGGTTGATGGGTACACGTTCGATTTCCAGCGATTTGTAAGCAGCGGCGGGCGTGATATGCGCACTATGACCGCTGGTGCGCAGCTTGCGATGAGCGGGAACGGCATGACCGAGAAGGTCGTGATCCAAGCGGCCGAGAAGCCGTTTATATGGCTGCTTTGGGCAGGCGCTGTGTTGATACTCGTCGGTGGGTCGCTGGCTGTTGTGCGTTCTATGAATCAATATACCAAGTACTAAGCAAGGATATAATCGTGAGGCCAGAGAAATATATCAACATGAGAAATACAACGTCACCAAATTCTTCATTTGCTCCTTTCTGGGATGCAGCATATGCCAAAGCTACTCAGCCCGATACATTCAGTGGCGGGGTTCCCAGTGCCCAGATTGTAGAAGTTGCTGCAAAGCTGCAGCCGGGCGCAACGATTCTGGATATTGGCTGCGGTGATGGACGCAACGCGCTCTACCTTGCGGAACAAGGTTTCGCCGTAACTGCAGTAGATATCTCTGAAGCTGCAACCGATGCCGTCCAGCGCTTCGCGCAAGCGCGCGATGTGATGTTAACTACAGAAGTGCTGGACATGCGCTCCTACATGCCAAATACGCTTTTCGACTTCATCATCGCTGAAGGCTGTTTACACTTGGTTGAACGAGAATATTGGTCACCGCTTGTAGATCGCCTAAAAGAGGCCACCGCCCCCGGCGGATACAACGATGCCACTGTATTTACCGATACACTGCCGCTGCCGAGCGACATGATCGCATGCACTCGGGGGTTATTTCACGAAGGTGAATTGTTCACACTCTACGATGGTTGGACGATCCACCTGCAGACTAGCTACCAGTTTGATGATGAACATCCTGGCAGCGTCAAGCATCGGCATGCTGTGAATAAATTAGTTGCTCAGAAGATATTATGAGCCAGTATAGGTGCCTAAAGCTAAAGAGCAGCTAATCAGCTTCTTGAGGAAAAGCATGGGATATTACCCGATAATACTTGATCTGGCGGGAAAGAAATGCCTTATAGTGGGCGGCGGACTGGTGGCGCTGCGCAAAGCTCAGTCTCTGTTGGAGGCGGGCGCGATGGCGACTGTCGTCTCGCCCGGGATATGCGCGGAACTCGAATGTCTGGATGGCGTAGTATTACATAGGCGAGCCTATGAGCCGGGAGATATCGATGGCTGCACTCTTGTATTTGCAGCCACAGACGATCCATCCGTCAACGCAGCAGTTTCGCATGATGCGGCAGAGCATGGAATATTGGCAAATGTGGTGGACGACCCTGAACTGTGCAGTTTCATAGTCCCGGCGACATGCCGCAGAGGAGACTTGTTGATATCCGTGACTACCTCCGGCAAAAGCCCCGCGTTGAGCAAACATATTCGCGAGCAGTTGGAACAGGCATACGGCCCTGAGTATGAGCCGTTCGTGAATCTGTTGGGTGAGGTGCGTGAAGTGATAAAAAGCCAATATAGCTGCCGGGCTGAACGTGAAGCTGCGTTTAACAGACTCATCTCAAGTGGTATACTTGAGTTGCTCAGGGACGGTAAAGACGAGCAGGCAAGGGAGATGGCTCAGCGTTGTATCTAGTCGCAATCGGCGTAAATCACAATTCAGCACCGGTGGAAATTCGCGAAAAACTCGCCATAGGGCAAGACGTTCTGCCCGATGCGCTGCGGTCTCTAAAGTCGATCAAGGGAGTATCGGAGGTCTGTGTTCTCTCTACCTGCAACCGCACTGAGATATACGCCGTCACATCTTCCCGCAGCGATCAGGATGCTCTAACCAGCTACATGGCCTCATACTCACGAATCGACCGAACTGAGCTTGACGGATATCTGTATCGTCACTCAGGCCATCACGCGGCAAAGCATCTCTTCGAGGTTGCATGCTCCTTGGATTCCATGTCTCTCGGTGAGACCCAGATACTTGGGCAGATCAGGGACGCCTATGGCGCTGCATGCGACGGAAATTATACCGGCGTGATCCTGAACAATCTGTTTCAACAGGCAATAGCCGTCGGCAAGCGCGCGCGCACCCAGACAGGCATCTCGCGCGGAGCATTTTCGATCGGCGCAGCGGCTGTCGAACTGGCGCGGTTCGTCTTCGGATCGCTCGAAGGACGCACAGCCCTGCTTATAGGCGCGGGCAAGATGAGCAAACTGGCGACCACCCATCTCAAGTCCAACGGCATCAGTAGGGTATTTGTATGCAGCCGGACCCTGCCCAGGGTCGAAAAACTGGTAGAGGAACTGGGAGGAGAGGTTGTCGAACTGGATCATCTGGAAGATGCGCTGAGCAAGTCGGATGTGGTGATAAGCTCGACATCCTCACGCGAGCCGGTAATTACAAAGGAACTTATCGAGCGCGTTATGGCCTCAAGATGCCATGCGCCACTCTTCTTGATAGACATAGCTGTGCCTCGTGATATAGACCCTGCAGTGTCGGATCATGACGGCGTGTTCTTATATGACATAGACGATCTTCAGTTTTTGATCGAGCGATCAGAGGATGAGCGCAGGTCTGAAATAGACAAGGTCAACGAAATTGTCGATGCGCAGACAGCGGAGTTCATGGAGTATTTGCGCACTCTGGAGGCCGTGCCGCTCATCAGGCAGGTGCAGGCAAAGTTCGAGTCAGTATATGAACTGCAGTGGGAGCGATGCTCTTCAAAACTGGCGCATTTGTCTGAAGAGGATCGGGAGTACGTGAGGCGCGCTCTCAAATCGACAGTCACGAAACTTACCCATGACCCCATTATCCGCATGAAAGACTACGCGGCAAACGGCGGCAGCCAGAAACTGGAGATTGCTCGCGAACTTTTTGACATACCGCCGGATAAGAGCTGATCGGCGATAATTATGTGAACCCGGCATATCCAGCAAAGCTTCCGGGGTTCGGAAACCCCAGTTTGGTTATGAGGCTGCGATTCGGAGATCGCCACCTATCGGAATTCTCCGTCAATCTCATCGTGGGAGGGCGAAGCTCCTGCTGAGCCAAAACTAGGCCAACTTTCCGCATGAGTAAACCATTCTATATTAAGTTGTAACTGCTCAGAAATCATGAGTACATACCGCACATGTCATTCCGAGCTTGTAATCCGAATTGCAGAATTTTATTTGTAAAGATGTAGCTGCAATTCAGATTTCTCGTCGTTCCTCCTCGGAATGACGGGTCACGATAGGTTGTACTCATAAAAAGTGAGCAGTTACATTAAGTTGCCTTGTCTGCCCGGTTGTATTAGAATGGGTTAACAAAGTGCCTTGATAATGCGCTGACTGTTGAACAGCAGGTCTGGACTCTCCACTCTCCGCTTTCCACTCTCAGCAATTCCGAAGGAAGGACAAATGGCCAACAACGATCGCCTAAAACAACTTTTTCTTGAACTACTTAAGATCAACACTCCGTCAAAGAACGAGCGTCCGATGGCGGATTTTATAAGGACCAGGCTCGAGTCTCTCGGTCTGGATGTGGAGGAGGATGACGCGGGCAGCAAGATCGGCGGCAGTGCGGGCAATATAATCGCCTGCCTCAAGGGTAATAAGCCCGGCGCCACGGCCATTTTTCTTGGCGGACACATAGACACAGTCGAGCCGACGGACAAACTCAACATCGTGATCGACGGTGATGAAATCCGCTCAGACGGGACCACAATCCTCGGTGCGGACGATAAGGCGGGAATAGCCGCTATAATCGAGGCGCTGGAGTCCGTGATTGAAAGCGGAACGGCTCATGGTGATGTCCAGGTGATATTCAACGTGGCGGAGGAGATCGGGCTGTGCGGTTCCAGGGCGATGGACCGGTCCAAGATCAAGGCGAAATATGGCTACATATTCGATATGGATCGTCCGGCTGCTGGGATTACGGTCAGCGCTCCGTCGCATGAGAATGTGTTTGTCGAGATACGCGGTGTGGCCTCCCATGCCGGTATGGCTCCTGAAAATGGGGTCAGCGCGATTATCGCCGCAAGCAACGCAATATCCAAGATGAAGCTCGGGCGCATAGACTTTGAGACCACGGCCAATGTGGGTGTCATCGAGGGCGGCAAGGCCAGAAATATCGTGCCTGACCTGGTCAATGTCAAGGCGGAGGCCAGAAGTCGCGATGAAACCAAACTGGCAGCCCAGGTAGAGCACATGAAGACTATCTTCGAGAACGAGGCCGAAGCCATTGGCGCGAAGGCAATAGTCACGCTAGATCATGAGTATAACGCATATCGCTGGTCGGAGGACGATGATATCATCAAGCTGGCTTCAAAGGCCTGTAGACGAATAGGGATACAGCCTGTAATGTCGGACGGCGGCGGCGGCAGTGACGCGAACATATATAACAGTTTAGGCATACCATGCGTTGTGCTCGGGACTGGATATGATGGCGCTCACAGCGCATCTGAAAAGATACTTATGAGCGACCTCGCTATAGCCGCGGATTATGCCAGAGCTCTGATCGAGACTGCGGCGGAGGGCTGATTATATGCTCACGCGGGCGCGCGGCAGGGTCATCGCAATCGAGAGTGTGCGGGGCGAGACCCTTGAAATCAGCGTCGACATAGACGGCAAAAAGTCCAGAGCGATTGCATATACCGACCTTGTCGGCGATATCAGAGTCGGCGATGAGGTCCTGCTCAACACGACAGCCGTGACCAAGAAGCTGGGCACCGGCGGCGTACACTTTGTCATGGCCAACCTCAGCCGGATCGATCCGGGCGATGCCGATAGTGTGGGTCATATTGTCAAGGCGCGTTATACACCCGTTCAGCATACAGTGCTTTCAGTCGAGGAAGAAGACTCACCATATCGGAAAGACATCGAGGGCTTTCAAACCCTGGGTTCTATGCCTGTCGTGATAGGCCAGCTCCACAGCCAGCTTGCCCCTGCTGTCGCGGCCATCAAGAGGTCGAGTCATAATCGAGCAAGAGTGGCGTATATAATGACAGATTCAGCCGCGCTGCCTCTTTCTTTCAGCCGCTCTGTGCACGAACTGCGCTCAAGGAGTCTGCTTGACGCCACTATTACCATCGGCCAGGCGTTCGGTGGTGACTACGAGGCAGTAAACATATACACCGGCCTGATTGCTGCGAAAGAGATTGTGAAAGCGGATGCTGTAATGGTCTGTCCGGGACCGGGAAATGTAGGGACGGGCACAACATTTGGCTATTCGTCCATCGAGCAGGGCGAGATCGTCAACGCAGTGAATATTCTCGGCGGTTCGGCAATAGCGGTTGCCAGGATAAGTTTTGCCGACCCAAGGCCGCGCCACCAGGGTCTCAGTCACCACACGATCACATCACTCAGCCAAGTTGCGCTCACCAAATGTACACTTGCCCTGCCCATGATAGACCAGATGAGGCTGCTTGCGATCCAGGAGCAGATTGCTCACTCGGCAATATCGTATCGCCATACCACTAGAATTCTTGACGGCAGGCCGGGTATAATAGAGCTTCAGGAAAAGGGAATCAAGATGTCGAGCATGGGGCGCAGCTTTGAGCAGGACGAGGAGTTCTTCCTGTCCGCATCTGCTGCAGGTGCGCTTGCGGCTGAAATGCTCAGGACTGCCGGATAGCGGATATCGCGTCCGTTCTATCACACATAGGCAAATAATCAATACAAAATACTAAATATCAAATCAGGAGATATTATGTCCGATAAGAAATACACCGCTCATGTAGTTTCACATACCCATTGGGACAGAGAATGGTATCGCACTTTTCAGCAGTTTAGAATGCGGCTGGTTGAAATGACCGATTACCTTATAGATTTGATGGAGTCAAACCCGGACTATAAATACTTTGTCTTTGACGGCCAGACGATAGTGCTGGAAGACTATCTGGAGATAAGGCCGGAAAATGAGAAGCGGCTGCGAGCACTGATAGAGCGGGGCAGAATTCTTATCGGACCATGGTATAACCAGCCGGACGAGTTCTTGGTGAGCGGCGAGTGCATGATACGAAACCTGCTACGGGGCAAGCAATTGTGCGATGAATACGGCAATTACATGGCAGTCGGGCATGTACCGGACGCCTTCGGGCATATATCACAGCTTCCGCAGATATTGAGAGGTTTCGGAATAGACAGCGCGGTGCTGCTGAGGGGAATAACCACAGACCAGGTGGATGCCGAGTTCAACTGGCAGGGTGCTGACGGCTCAGAGGTGCTTGCTGTCAAGCTGCCGGACAATAATTCATACAGCAATTTCCTATACCGGTTGATCGAGACTCTCAAGCATGATGACAAACCCATAGACGAGAAGCAGACCCTGGGCGAACTCAAGGCTCTGCTTCAGGACTGCATAGACGAGAGACCTACGACAGATCAACTCCTCTTTATGGACGGAGTAGACCACATCTTCCCGCAATATAAGACACCGGATATCATCAAGCTGGCGAATTATAAGATGGATGACCTCGAACTTGTTCACAGCACTCTGCCTGCGTTTGTCGAGGCAGTTAAGAGTCAGAAGCCCGAGCTGAAAACATATGCGGGCGAGCTCAGGTGGTCCAACCGGAAATGGAGGCTGCAGAGCGTACTGACGCACGTGATGTCCAGTCGTGTGCACTTGAAGCAAGCCAATCATGCATGCGAAGCGCTCTTGGAGAAGTATGTGGAGCCGTTGTGCTCATGGGCGTGGACCCTGGGTGCGGAGTATCCTAAGAGCTACATAGACCTTGCGTGGAAATATCTGCTTCAGAACAGTCCGCATGACTCTATCTGCGGCTGCAGTATAGACCAGGTTCACAAAGAAATGGTGCACCGCTATGAGCAGGCGACGCAGATCGGCGAGCCGCTGGTCAAGAAGTCAATGAGCTATATAACTGACAAGATCGGCTCGACTGCCGGTAACTCCGACCGCACGTTTGTGGCGGTTGTGTTCAACACACTCGGGCACAAACGCAGTGAAGTCGTGGAGGCGGATGTCTATATCCCGACAGAATGGTTTTTGGGCGGCCTGAAGATTACGGACTCGGACGGCAAAGAGACTCCGAGCGCGCTCCTGAAGACTTCGACGCCATGGTTGATCGAACAGACACGTCACGACATACCCGACGGACCTTCTCTACGCAAGTGTAAAGTGGCATTTGTCGTGAATGATGTGCCCTCGGTCGGCTATAAGGCTTATAAGATTGAGGTGACGGATACGCCCAACAGGCAGGCTGCGACCATGCTCCTGGGTCCCGATACGGCTGAAAATGAATATCTGTCAGTGACTGTATCGAGCGACGGCACGCTGTATATGCTCGACAAGCAGACGGATGCGGCATACACCACCTGCCTCATCTTTGAGGATGGTGCCGATGTAGGAGACGGATACAATTATGTAAAGCCCAAGAATGACAAGGTCATAACCAGCCTTGGCGCAAAGTGTAGAGTATCGATAGCCGAAAACAATGCAGTGCGGGTTGTCTTTGAGATAGAGACAGACCTGGAACTTCCCACATGTATCGATTCCACCCGTGAAGGCAGGTCTGACGAGGATGTCACATGCAAACTGCGGACGTTCGTAACGCTTGCTGCAGGCTCCAAGAGAGTCGACATGAAGACCATATTCGATAACAAGGCAAAAGACCATAGACTGCGTGTCCTCTTCCCAACGGGCATTCCTGCAACAGTATCACATGCGGAGCAGGCGTTCGATGTGGTCGAAAGAAACATCAGTGTACCGGTCTGCACGGATTGGAAAGAACCTCTGCCGACGACACACCCGCAGAAGTCGTTTGTGGACATAAGCGGCGCAGGAGTAGGGTTCACACTCATCAACAAAGGGCTGCCGGAGTATGAGGTCAAGGATGATGAGGCCAGGACCATGGCGCTCACACTGCTCAGAGCAGTCGGCAGTGGAGTAGGGGGAGCCGAACTGCAAACAGATGGCCAGATGGTCGGCGAGCATACATTTGAATATGCTATCTATCCGCATGCGGGCGACTGGCAAGAGGCAAAGAGCTGGATACAGGCACACGAGTTCAATACTCCGCTAATTATCGGCCAGACCGGCGTACATAATGGTGATCTGCCGATGGAGAAGAGTTTTGTCGACAACAGCGATGACAGGTTTGTGCTGAGCGCGATAAAGAAAGCTGAGTCGGACGATTCTCTGATAATCAGAGGTTACAACACATCGACAGAGAAAATGAGCGTGAATTTGGGTGTTGAATGTGCCCATAAAGCTGAGAAAACAGACTTACCCGAGAACTCCATAGGCGCAGCAGACCTAAATAGTGGGGTAATATCCTCCGAAGTTGGTCTGAAAAAGATAGCGGTTTTCAAGGTTGGAATGTAGATAAATATAGTGACGCATAACCAGTTTGTCTGTCTTTGGATTGGCGTCATTTACATATCCGTATAACTACCTGTTTTTGTGATTACAACTTGACATTTGGCAGAAATGGTGTGTATAACCAAGTGGTGGACATGTAATTTCTGGCGAAAATGTCTATGTACGCTCCTCATACTGGCAGGACCCTCGAAGGAGTATTACAAGACCTCATCTGATTGTTATGCGTAACACAGTGGGAAGGAGGCCGGAAAAGTGGTTCGACCGGTAGCCCGTACGCTAACAGTCGACATATTGTTAATCCTGTTGATTCTCCTTCTGACCGCCGTTGAGGCCGTCTCCGGCGGTGGGCGTTTAAACGTCATGGTTGTGCAGAATCAGCGCAGCACAATTTCGGCCAGCATAACCAATTATTATGTGAACGCACGCGATATCCCGCCTGAAAACGTCTGCAGAATCGCATGCTCGACTGACGAGCTTGTGAGCAAATCTGAGTTCGACACCAACATATTAGCGCCCATTCGTTCATTTCTTCAAAACACAAACTTTCAGGACAGTATAGACTATATTGTCCTGACAAAAGGTGTGCCGTTGAAGGTGGTCGGGACAGAATATGGCTACGGCAGCCCACTTTCAATAACCAGCATATTGACATGTGCAGGCGAAACAAGTGTGACTGGCGATCTCGACAATCCATATGGTCCGATGGTCATTGAGCCCGTCGAAACTGCTTTCTCACATACACTCGATCTCGACGGTTACCACCTGTACCTGGTTACAAGACTTGATGGTTACACATTTGATGACATCAAAAATATGATAGACCGCAGCAGCACACATGAGCATTCCGGCTCTATTGTGCTTGATCGCAAGTACGTAGTAAACCCATCCGGCTCGACCACTTTACTCAATGGCTGGCTTACGGAGGCGCAGACTATCCTGTCTGAGCGAGGTATACCCACTGTCTATGATGACACATCGCTGTTTGTTCACGACCAGACGGGACTGATGGGATATTTTAGTTGGGGAAGCAACGACGGCTCCTTTACTTATTCCGCATACATCAGCAACACTTTTGCGCCGGGCGGGATTGCTGATTCTTATGTGTCGAGCAGTGGCCGCACATTCCTGCCGGAAGATGGCTACCCGGACTCATGTCCGGCAAGTTCACAGTCCCTCATTGCCGACATGATTACAAATGGCGCATGCGGTGTGTCGGGATTTGTGGCTGAGCCTTATACTGCCTACGCAACGTATCCTCAGGTGTTGTTTGACAGATATACTAAAGGATACAATATGGCCGAAAGCTTTTATATGGCATGTCCAAAGTTGTTTTGGAGGTCTGTGATAGTAGGAGACCCACTTATGGCTCCATACTCGACTCCTCCGACTGTTGAAGTGCTTTCGCCGGAAGTGCCAATAACAGGAACATCCGCGACTATATCGGCAATGGCTGCAAGCCCCAGTGGGATATCCAGAGTGGATTTCTATATGGATGACAAACACCTGGGCACAGCTTCAACCCCTCCATATTCCATAACATTCGATTCAACCCAATATACTGTTGGCCCACACGAGATTGACGTGAGAGCAACAGACGCAAGTTCTGTTGCCGTGCAGGGCTGGACATCGACCACAATGACTATCGAAAACCCGATTTCAAACCTGAGTGTTATTTCCGATGCATTTCCCAGCCCGGATGGACAAGGTGTGCGAGCAACAGCAAAAGTAGTTAGCGCCGGAACTGCCGAAATGGGGGGTGCCGAATTTTATATACAAGAAGAAAACGGCACCTGTGGGATACGTATTGTCTCTTCGACTGATGTTATGGAGGGTGATGTGGTCACGGTTGTCGGCAATTTAGCGACTATATCAGGCGAAAGGAGCATTGAAGCGACCAGCGTAGAAATTTTGGAGAGCCAGACAAAAGAGGCAAAGCCATTCGGCATGCCGAATAAAAGTGTCGGCGGGTCTGATATTAATGAATACACTTTGGGTGTGACAGACGGCTGTGGGCTGCGCAATATCGGCATTCTTATCAGGACATGGGGCACTGTAACATATGTGGGTGATTATCAAGAAGACTTTTTCTATATTGATGATGGCAGCGGGCTTGAAGATGGCTCTGGTTATGACGGCATAAGAGTCGTCTCACGCAGCCTTTCAAAACCTGTATACGGGCAGAAAGTATGTGTTACTGGAGTAAGTAGCTGCAAACACTTAAACACAAAAATTATTCCAATAATCAAACTCCGCAAACAAGCGGATATATTTGTGAATGCCGAATAGCTCCATGGTCTGGTACAATTGCTGGGTTTTTAATATTTTTTGTTTTTGCACTTGACAATGCACCGATTAAAGGATACAATCACATCGATTGAAAAGGTCGCTCTCCAGGCGTAAGTGGGGTGCAGCTTGTACGCATGGGATTGACACTAATATATCAGTAAATAGTGGTGTCGCAAATGATACCAAAAGCACCAACTAGCCCACACATTAGGAGGAGAAAATGATGTTGAAGTCGTTGAAGAAAACGGCTGCTCTTGCCTTGGTCTTGCTGCTGGCGTTATGTGTTTGTGCATCAGCCGGCATCGTTGCCCAGAAAACGAGCACTCTAACTGGTTCGGGTAATGTAAAACAACTTACATGCGATGCTGTTGTCAGCCTTGACGCTGGAGTTTACACATACAGCTACACATTGACCTATGACCTCGGACCGGATGCTGTCCACATTTATAAGGTACAGAACCCCAACTATTCTGCATATTTCGATGCCGATAATACACCTTATGACGCAAGCAAGTTCGATAATCCAGCTGATGGTAACAGTGGTTGGGTTGCATGGCTTAATGGCGAATTGATAGAAGGTGAAAGTCGGGCGTTTAGTTATCAGTCATTCTATGCACCAATGGAGATCGATGTATATTGCTATGCAGTAGACGGCGGATCTGCAGCAATAGGAAAAACACTTGGAATGGGTGATATGATACCTGAGCCGAGTTCTTTGATGGCTCTTGTATTTGGAATTGTAGGGACAGGGTCACTGATTATCAGACGCCGCAAATAATCAATCGTTGCGCGAATGAAGTTTTCCACGTGCAGCAGGATGCAACCTCATAAAGGAGGGTTGAGCATGAGGAGAAGTATCAGATTCGCTTTAATAATATGTGCTCTCGTTATTGTTTCAGGCGCTGTCGGAATAGCTCAGCCTCAAAATCCGTATCAGAGTGTAGTGAGTCTGAGTTTGGGTGATTCGTTTATCGATTACTCAAACAATCTAACGGCACAGGTGACAACCAATATAGATGGTTCATACCATTATGAATACACGTTGGACTTTCAGCAGTCGACATATATGAGTGGTGAGGCGCTGACAGAGTTCAGTGTGGCCAATAGAGATAACCTGGCTTTTACAAACCAGGGAAGCGACCATGTTTTTAGCAATGCAGTGAGCAGTAACTCTGTGTTGTGGGTGAATGGTAATGTTGGTGTTGGAAACACCGTAAAATTCTGGTATGACTCATTCTATTCATACAAAGTAGTTGAAGTCACTCTTTCTGGTGGGCTTCCTTCAAGCGGCGATACTCTTGGGATGGTAATTCCCGAACCAAGCAGCATTATCGCACTGCTGACTGCTTTGGGCGGATTTGCGTTTTTGCGGAAAAGACGCTAAATGCAAGTCATTAAAGGAGAGAGGGAGAGAAGATGAGCCGGATGAATTGTCTCCGGCTCCTTGTTTGTACAGTCTATCTGTAGGCTATGGCAAGACATGCTCATCAATGTTACATTGTGGAGTTTCGCCAACTTTTCCAATTGTGTATTCGCCGCTTGCAGGGCATGATGGTTTTGATTTCAATAGAGCAGGGACAAGATCGTTCCACTCAACCGATTGACCATTGCTGAGTTTTTCTTCAGCAGCATATTCTTCCTTTGCATGGGAAATGTGCCACAAGTTTGTCAGGCATGTTTTTGTATGAGAACTCGTGCGTGCCTTCAGGAAGTTCGGAATGCCAATCGTAAGCAGTATGCCGATTATGGCTACAGCCAGCAACACTTCGATCAGCGTAAATCCCCGTCTGTAGTGCAATTGGTCTGATTGCATTGTCGACAATTCCTTCCTTTTTCAGTATTATATTGATTTTTATACGACCAATCCGAATTATGCGGAAAGCGCATAATTCGGATCTCAGAGAGCATTATTCACGTTCCTCGTAAATAATGCAGGCTAACCTGTTATTCCACAATTTTGTGTTCTCTGTTTTCAAAGTCTGTATACGTAGTTGTGTCCATGTCCCAAAACTCGAGAGGTACTGGGATTTTGCCGCTGCCGTTTGGCGCATCGATTACGTAAGTCGGACATGCCAGGCCGGATAATTCTTTTCTTAACCTCGTCATAATGTTCCGCTCCTTTGCCGGGTCCACCCGGAAGTGCATTGCTCCGGGAACCGGGTCACAGCGATAAATATAGTATGGACGGACACCCATCTCGAGAAGCTCATTGAACAGGTCATGGAGTGTCTGATAATCATCATTGATTCCCTTCAGAAACACGGTCTGCGAATACAGTATTACGCCGGAGGATATGAGTCTCTTGCAGCAGAGCAGAGTTTTGTGCGTGATCTCGGCCGGGTGCTCGAAATGTATGCCGACATATACAGGCTGTTCTACCCGCTTAATTACTTCAAGTTTGGCCTCACTTACACGTGCAGGGTCACTTACCGGCATACGTGTGCCAATCCTGATTACCTTGATTGTATCAAGCGACGATATCGTTTTGACTGTATAATCGAACAAGTCATCATCGACAATAAACGGGTCTCCGCCGGATAATATTGCCTCTCTTACTTCTTGGTGCGCCTTCAGGTAATCGATCCATGCATCGATGTGCGATTTATCGATCTTGCCCCGTTCTATATCCGACACCAGCCGTCTGCGAGTGCAAAATCGGCAGTATGCAGCGCACTCAGCCGTCATAAGGCAAAGCACACGATTGCCATATTTATTGATCATGCCCGGCACTACTTCATGCTCTTTTTCGCGCAGAGGGTCGGCATCCTCAGTCAGTTGATCGTTGACTTCGAGATTGCTGACCTCAAACTGCTTTCTTATGGCTTCTTCATAGAGCATCAAACGCTCGACATGTTCGGTTGTCTTGGAAATCATAGCTGCTGCCAATTACTTTTGACTTATTGACTTTCTGACCGACATGGCATCATCACCGCATCGACCATTCCATGAATCAATTTTTTGTCTTTAGGACAGGCCGTCGCCAGCACTCCGCCAAGACTTGCTTTCTCATCTGCCACAAAATAATATGGACAGAGCCTGACACGCGCCTGCATCTCGCGAATTTGGTCGTTTCCCAAGTACTTTACCCCAATGAGTGCGCCGTCATGAAACGGTTGGATCACATATGGGCTGTGGTTGAAACTGGAAAGTGCCATATCCACCGTCTCCGTCCATTCGGCAGCCGGCATGTCGTGGCCGATCCTGACTCCGCGCGAACCCCACGCCAACTCCGAGAAACCCGATGGTTTCAGGACCAGACGCCTGTCCTTCTGAGTTCCCTCCATTATCTCGCGCCAGTCTCTTATAGGTCTGCCGCGATAGATGAAGCCTGAGATATGCGCATGCGGCGGTACTGGACGATTGTCCATTATCCAGGTTGGCGATATCATATCGATAAGCAGCCTATAGTTGTCGTCACCAAGAGATTTGACCCAGTAATCGTTCAGTGACTCGTTATGCAAAAGCGCAAGCAGAATTTTTTCTTCCAGATAGTGCTTGTACGGAGGAGTAATTACCGCCATTTTCTTTCGCGCGGCGTAAGAGACCAGTTCAGACTTGGGGATATTAAGCAGGTCGAAGAGCTCAAAGAACCTGTAGACCAGATCGATTCGCATTTCTCCGGCAAATAGCCCGTTTTCAGTAAACTCGACCTCGTTCGGGCAAAGTGTATATGCGCGCAGCCCAATTTTCCGCAGTTCGTTTGCCAAATAGGTCATCTCAGGCAGATAGTCGACCGACTCATCCGAGACGATTATTGCGCACACCGGGTCATCGACATTTGCCGCCCCACGCAGAGCCTTAGCAAAGTTTTCTCGAATACCCCTTGCCGAGCCGACAATATCGAACCCTGCATCCGCATATGCTGCTGACAGGCAGTCCAGATGTCCAAACCCGCCCGGCACGCTGTCAAGCTCGGTTATCACAAACCCATTTTTAGTGATCAGTATATCGGGCCGAATGATTATTGGAACCGAATGCTTGTGATAGTGCATGCGTGCATGGCGGACCAGATCATCGGGTTTGCCTATATCGAGATATTCACTTACCCATTCCTGATCCGAACGCAGATAAAGCTCGTTTGCGCCATGATAAAACCTGACCAGCGCCTCGCCCAGTCTTTCCAGTTGGCTCACTTGATCGGAACTGAGTGTGAAAGGTTCAGGCGAAACCAGGTGTGAGCGCAGCCCATGTTTGGTGCTCCATATTCCGGCATTTGTTACGTGTGATTGCACTTTGCTGCAGGTGTTTTGCACTATGTCGCCCAAGATTAATACTCCTTATCAAGCTCTGCATTTATTTACCCGCGAAATTCTCCTGCCAAACATTGACAATAAATCCAGCGTTCTGCTACAATACCCTTGGACATGGCCCCCGAGGAAAGTTGTCCAAGCAAAAATCCCCATGAAAACTATGGCTCTGGGGCATTGCTGTATTACGGAGTCCCGATGGCTAGTGAAGAACTGATTCTCATCCTCGATTTTGGCGCACAGTATACGCAGCTTATTGCGCGCCGTGTACGTGAGTGCAGGGTATATTGTGAGATCATACCCTTCGACACCCCGGTTTCTCAAATAGTGGCACAAGCGCCCAGAGGAATAATATTTTCCGGTGGACCGGCAAGCGTATACGAAGATGGCGCACCAAGATGCGATAAAGCGATCTATGATATAGGTGTGCCCATACTCGGGATATGCTATGGCACTCAGCTTATGGCCTATCACCTGGGCGGGAAGGTCACGCCGGGTGTCCAGAAAGAGTTCGGGCGCACGGAACTCGAAGTGATTGATTCTTCAACACTCTTCTCGCGGCTTGATAAGAACCTGGTCTGCTGGATGAGTCATGGCGATCTCGTGGAAGAGGCTCCCGAGGGATTCAAGGTGGTTGCACAAACTGCGAGTACTCCCGTCGCGGCGATGGAAAACCCCGAGAGGGGACTATACGGCGTGCAGTTCCATCCAGAGGTCGTGCATACACCATGGGGGACTGAAGTTCTTCGCAATTTCCTGTACAAGGCATGCGGTGTGCAAGGCTCATGGACACCTGCCTCGTTTATCGAGACTGCCGTTAAGGATATCAGAGCGCGGATCGGCAGTGATAAGGTCGTCTGCGGAGTAAGCGGTGGCATCGACTCGGCGTGTGTAGCGGCTCTGCTGCACAAGGCCATAGGCGACCAGCTTACATGTATATTCGTCGATCACGGACTGATGCGCCTGAATGAAGGCGAGAGTGTGCGCCGAACATTTGAGGACCATTTCAAGATCAAGCTCGTGTATGTCGATGCGCAAGAGAGGTTCCTTAAACGCCTTGCGGGTGTGCTTGATCCTGAGCAGAAGCGCAAGATTATCGGTGAAGAGTTCGTGCGTGTCTTTGAGGAGCATGCCTCAAAAATTACTGACGCAAAATGGCTCGGTCAGGGCACGCTGTATCCCGACGTGATAGAAAGCGGCACCAAGAATGCCGCCGTCATCAAATCTCATCACAATGTGGGCGGACTGCCCGAGGACATGGTCCTCAAGATAATAGAGCCGCTGCGATATCTCTTTAAGGATGAAGCAAGGGAAGTCGCCGAGGAGTTGGGTCTGCCTGAAGAGATGGTCTGGAGACAGCCGTTTCCGGGTCCTGGTCTGGCGATACGCATTGTCGGAGAGGTCACTAAAGCGCGGCTGGATACGCTTCGACATGCGGACGACATAGTCGTAGATGAGATCAAGCATGCAGGTCTGTATCGACAGCTCTGGATGGGATTCGCGGTACTTGCGCCAATAAGAAGTGTGGGCGTGATGGGCGACCAGCGCACATACGACGATACGATAGTGGTGAGGGCGGTGACCAGCCAGGACGCCATGACCGCCGACTGGGCTAAACTTCCATATGAGGTGCTTGAGAAGATCAGCAACCGGATCATCAATGAAGTGCCGGGCGTGAATCGAACTGTGTATGATATTAGCTCGAAGCCGCCTGCGACTATTGAGTGGGAGTAAAGTATGACCGATCCCGGCGAAAGCACAGCCGAGGTGTTGATCCCACAAGATAAGCTGCATGCAAGAGTTGCCGAGCTTGGAAAGCAGATCAGCTATGATTATGCGGGCCGGAGTCTGCTTCTTATAGGTATTTTGAAGGGAGCGGCTATCTTTCTTGCCGATCTCATCCGGCAAATCGAACTTGATGCTGACTATGACTTCGTTGCAATTTCCAGCTATGGCGGCGATAGGCACACTTCGAGCGTCGTGCGGGTTCTCAAGGATATAAGCTGCAGTGTCGAGGGGCGCGATGTGCTGATAGTTGAGGATATAGTCGACACGGGCTGGACACTGCGCATGAGCTATCTGGTTGAGAATTTGATCGCGCGCGGAGCATCGAGCGTCAGATTATGCACCCTTCTGGATAAACCCGACCGCAGACAGGTCGACGTGAAAATCGATTACTGCGGGTTCGAGGTTGAGGATCGCTTTGTGGTCGGCTACGGCCTTGATTATAATGGACGGTATAGGAATCTGCCGTATATAGGGGTAATAAAAGTAGAATAATTCACGAGTTTGTGTTTAAGGACTGGACAAAACACGGTATTAAACCTATAATATAGATGTCTAATAACAGTCCTCATTGTTGTCTACTGGACTTTCCCGGGTGTAAACCCTCCATCATTCATTATGTTGATTCCAACACTATTGCGTACTTGCCCGGCATATATTTGTCATGGCAATAATTGCGTTAAACCTCATACATGAGGCTATCCCAAAGAGGTGATTACAAATTGGAGCCCTTGGAACTATCTGAACTAGAAAAAAAATCAGTTGAGGAATTAAAGGAGATAGCAGACACTCTTGGAGTGGAAAACGGCTTCTCGAAACGCCAGGATCTTGTGATGAGTATCCTCAAGGCGTTTGCTGAGAAGAGTGGACTCATCTTCGATCAGGGTGTGCTGGAAATTCTGCCTGACGGCTGGGGTTTCCTGCGGCACTCGAATTTCTCGCCCACCTCGACCGATGTCTATGTCTCCCAATCACAAATAAAGCGGTTTTCTCTTAAGACTGGAGACATTGTATCGGGGCAGGTGCGTCCGCCAAAAGACACTGAGAAATATTACAGTCTGCTGCGCGTACAGGCGGTGAGCAACCAGAACCCCGAAGCGGCCAGGGCTCGCAAAAACTTTGATGACCTCACACCGATATATCCTAATGAGCAGCTTGTTCTCGAAACTACACAGGACAATTATTCCGCACGCTTTATAGATCTTATCTCGCCTATCGGCAAGGGACAAAGAGGCTTGATCGTAGCTCCGCCAAAGGCCGGTAAGACAACTCTGCTGAAGACCATGGCAAACAGCATTACCACAAACTTCCCGGATGTTGTGCTCATTGTTCTTCTGATCGATGAGCGGCCTGAGGAAGTCACGGATATACGCCGCTCGGTCAACGGAATGGTGGTCAGTTCCACATTCGATGAGCTGCCCGAAAACCATATGCGCGTTGCCGATATGGTCCTTGAAATGAGCAAGAGGCTGGTCGAGTCGGGCAAGGACGTAGTGGTGCTGCTCGACAGCATTACCCGTCTTTCAAGAGCATCGAACCTTACTGTAAACCCAAGTGGAAGGACCCTATCCGGTGGTCTTGACCCAAGCGCCCTATATAGACCTAAGCGCTTCATCGGCGCTGCCAGAAATATCGAAGAAGGCGGGAGCCTTACAGTCATAGGGACAGCTCTTGTCGAGACAGGAAGCCGCATGGACGATGCGATCTTTGAAGAATTCAAGGCTACGGGTAACATGGAACTGGTACTGGATCGAAATCTTGCCGAGAGAAGAATATTCCCTGCAATCGACACGAAGAAGTCCGGTACTCGCCATGATGAACTGCTTTACAATGATGATACATTAAAACGAGTATGGCAGTTGCACAGGCTGCTGGCTGCTCTGGATACCGCTGAGGCGACCGAACTGCTGCGCGATCGACTAAAACATACGAAATCCAACAAGGAATTTCTACAGATCGTGGATAAAACTCTTAAGAGCAACGATATAGATTAGTACACATGCTGATGGGGTAATGATACCCAGTGTATTTTAGAAAGGGTAGCATCATTGGCTGAAAATTTTGGATTCGAGGAAGATGAAAACCCGGAAGAACTGTTTCCGCAGTCCTTGAGCGGTGAAGGGAACACAGGTGAAGACGAAAGCAGCCTTGAGCCCAGAGAAGTCAAGGTTATGGGTGTCTATGAGCACAAGGAACAGGAAGGTGTTCAGCCGACTAACTACTTTGTGCTGCTCAAAGATGCCAGAGGGCGTTCAGTCTTGATCTGGATCGGTAAATTCGAGGCTATGGCGATATCACTTGCGCTGGATGGTGCCTCGGCTGATCGTCCAATCACTCATGACCTGCTCAACAATGTGATCAATCGCATGGGGGGCAGCGTCGAGAGGGTTTTGATAGATGATTTGTGGAACAAGACCTACTATGCGAAAGTCACAATTGCCCACGAGAGCAAGGTCGTTGATGTAGACAGCCGCCCTAGTGATGCGATTGCCCTTGCTCTAAGAGCCAAAGCTCCTATCTTTATGCTCGAGGGAGTTATTGAAAAGGCGGCAGTTCACGAAGAATAATAAAAATTAAATATCGCAAACCTAAGCCCGTTGGCAATTTGCCTTCGGGCTTTTTTGCGTTTGCACAGAGTCGCTTATAGACTTAGCGCATAAACAACTGATAAAAGACAATACCGTTCTATGGCAAGAAACAGTAGAGCTATGCTGCTCTGCGCTGATGTTTCTGGCAGAGTTCACCAGATGACATAAGCACATTGCCAAGAGCCTTAACGATCTCAGGTGCGTAAAACGTTCCGATGTTGCGAGTTAGCTCATCGAATGCTTCCTGAGACGATATTTTTGCTCTGTATGAACGTTCTGACGTCATCGCTTCATAGGCATCTGCGACTGCTATTATCCGAGAAGGGTAGGGAATTGCCTCGCCTCGCAGGCCGTCTGGGTATCCTGTTCCATTTAGCCGCTCATGATGATGTCTTATGATGGTGCTTACATAAGCTAGTTCATCAATAGCTCCGACAATCTTACAACCCATTACAGGATGCTGCCGCATGGCTGCCCACTCCTGTTCGTTGAGCTGTGTTTGCTTGTTGAGAGCGCTGTCAGGAAGCACAAGTTTTCCGATATCGTGCAGGCGAGATGCGAATTCCAATGCGCTGCGCTCCTGCGCGGGGATGTTGAGTTCATCGGCTATTGCGAGCGCCAAGCCGGTTACCCGTTGACTGTGTCCGGCTGTATAGTGATCTTTTGCATCGATTGCAGATACAAGCGCATCTATGGATTGCAGCATTAGGCCGATGCCTTTTTGCGCCATTCTTTCGCGCTCAAGACGGCATCTCTCCACATTTCGCTCGACCAGTATAGGCAGTTCAGCCGGATTGAACGGCCTGAGAAGCACGTCTGATGCGCCGCGCTGAAGTGCTTCTCGACTCTCTTCCAAGAGGTGACTTTGAGTTACCAAGACTACCGGCATCTGTGGATGAATAGATGTTATATCGCTTAATGCTCTAAGACTTCCGTTCGGCAGAGCCTCTATGCTCACAAATGATATGTCGAAAACTTGAGTGCGCAGAACCTCAATTGCCTCTGATGCAGAAGCGGCTGCTCTTACATCGCATGATTGTGTGACGAGTGTCTTGTAGATATCATCGGCATGCCGTTCGTTTGGATTTTCAACGACCAGGATCTTCTTACGTGCACGGCTTGTCGAATTTGTTCCACATACATTATCATCATCTACTGTGCTTGCGCTTCCCCATACTACTATACGGTTGCGTCCAGTGATTTTTGCATGATATAGCGCTCTGTCAGCCTTTTCGATCAATTCACTGACATCGCTGGAGTCTGTGGGATATTCTGCTATTCCCATGCTTATAGTAATGGTGCCGCGATCATATGATTGTGTTGCGACAGAACTCCTGATCCTGTCTGCAATTGTTTGTGCTTCTTCCTTATCTGCTCCCTTAAGAAGAAGAGTGAACTCTTCACCGCCATAGCGTGCTGCCAGGTCTCCCTGCCTTACTTTCGCATTCATCACTCTGGCGACTGTCTTCAAAACGCCATCACCAGCCTGATGACCATGAGTGTCGTTGTAAATTTTAAAATTATCGACATCCGCCATGACCAGACAGAACTTTCGGTTGCCCCGTGTTGATGATGTATGACGACACATCTCATGCAGAGTCTGTTGAAATGTTCGATGGTTTGCAAGTCCTGTAAGCCCATCGATCGTGGCTTGTACTGAAAGCTCTTGATTTGCGCCGGCAAGGTCATCAAGTAAGCTGGAAGACTGCTCGATAGCCAGGGCATATGAAATCATCGCAGAAGCCTGTGCCGCCACAGCTTCTATAAGATGGATGAGGTTTTTGACATTATGATCAGATGGATAAAAAGCTGCAATCGCGCCGCTTGCTCCAACCTCAGACCTGATTGGACAAGCCAAGACTATTCCGACACCACTATCTATAAGGTCATGCATGGCCTCATTGTCCGGGCCAGCCGATTTGCTATCGATAACGAGGGTGTCGCTGGTATTTCTATCTGTCACCAAATTCCCGGCCAGGCTGAGAAATGCAGCTTGCAGTGTTCCGCTGACTTCATCAGTGCATACGCACTCGATGCCTCCAAGGCATGGGTCTATTGTAAAAAGCGCTACAAGATCTGTGTCAAGCGCATCTTTTGCAGCAGAAAGGATGCCGGTCTTTACGTCACACATGCGGGCATGCGGACCAGAATTGGACATGACGGCGAACACTTGACGCAGCTTACTCAGAGCATTCGAAGCAGCCTCGTCATTGCATTCATTCGCCTCCTTATCGTTATTATTACGAAGTCCCCGCACTGTGAGGAATATGCACCAAGCACATACCATACCAATGAATGTGGTTTCAAGCAAGCTGTGGTAGGCGGCAGCGTACAAGGTTAATCCAAGCATAAGTATGGTAACAAGGATAAGTGCGACATTCTGAGTAACAATAAATTGTATTGTTTTGGCTAATCGACGTATTTCCACGATATTATTATCGGCATAAAAATGCAAGTCTTTAGTGCAAATATATGGCGGTTGTGTGACCGTTAGCTTAAGAAGGTGATGCGTTGAAAACGCAAATTGAAATTCTGCGATCAGCCGGCGCTCTGAAAGAAGCACTTTTAGCTGAAAATTTGGACTACGGACAAATAAGGTGCAATATATGTCAGCGCAGATGCCAAATATCGGACGGCGGGGTGGGATACTGTCGTACGAAAGTCAACTATGATGGCAAACTTTATGACACAATATATGGAGTCATATCCTCCTCCGCTGCAGATCCTATAGAGAAGAAGCCGGTGTTTCATTATAAGCCGGGCAGTCTTTGTTATTCAGTAGGAACACTGGGCTGCAATTTCCGATGTGTTTTCTGCCAGAATTGGGAGATAGCATATGCAGATGCTGTTGAGTCTGCAGGTTATTGCAAGACCGGCGTGAGTCCTGAAATGTTGGTGCGATTGGCAAAAGAAAATCAATGCGAAGGCATAGCATGGACGTATAATGAGCCGTCAATCTGGTTGAATTACACCCTTGATTGCGCAAAGCTCTGTAAGGAAAATGATCTATACACGGTATATGTGACCAACGGTTACGCAACGCCAGAAGCCCTTGATCTCATCGGACCGTACCTTGATGTGTATCGAGTGGATATTAAGTCGATGGACAATAACTTCTACAAGCAGTTGATAAAAGTGCCGTCGGTGCAAGGCATTCTTGATGTGACTGTCCGTGCAAGAACAGAGTGGGGGATGCATGTCGAATGTGTGACGAATATAATCCCAGGCTGGAATGACAGCGCGGACAATTTGACTAAAACTGCCCGCTGGATTGCCGATTATCTGGGCACAAATACGCCATGGCATGTCACCAGATTCTTCCCATATGGTGAGCTTTCTGACGTTCCACCGACTCCACCGGAGACTTTGGAAGCTGCAGTCAGAATAGGCAAACAAGCAGGGCTGAAATTTATCTATCTCGGCAATATGCGCACCGAGACCGGTGAGAACACATATTGCCCGAAGTGTGGTAGTCTGGCTGTGCGAAGATCGGGTTATTCCACACAGATTGTGGGAGTAACAAAAGACGGTAGATGCACTACCGACAACGATGATCTTAACATACGAATGTAGTTTGTGATATCACACCCATTTGCCTATTATTAGACAAACGCTTCGAGGGATAGGTGTAATAAGAGATGCTGGTTAACATAACATATATTATGGTGCGTCGCGCTCATCACAACCAAGGTGTAAATCGGTATAAATGAATAAGAGGCGGAGGATTAATACCCTCTGCCTCTTATTTCATAATTATTGCTCTATATAATCTGTCAGGCTGCTGATTTACGCAGGTTCTCAACGGCTTCATCAAGTTTGCGCACTGTCTGCTTAGCTTTTTCAAATACATCGTTGATGTTGCGCATCTCAGGCTCATTGTGGTTGGAGACATAGACACCAACAGCCGTGGCCACTGCAGCCACACCGACAATTGTGCCTAAAACTATAGCAATTGTTTTTTTGTCACTCACAGCGCGTTCTCCTCGAAAATGCAGGGCATTTTCGTTCCCTTCGTGGCGAAACATAACGGCGCTGCGGAGCAGTCGCGAGAGTGTGTTCAAGCCACGATTCCTAAGTCTGAAGTCAATTACTAGAGCTTGATCTCGTATCGGACATCACCATTTGGTCCGCCATCCATCGAGTCGAAAATTCTCTTTACAAAGGAGAGCAGTTCCATTGGGTTGAACGGCTTGGTCAGGTAACAGTCGACACCAGACTGCCAACCCTTAAATACGTCCGCATCCTGTGCCTTCGCGGTTAACATAATAACCGGGATATCTCGTGTGGCAGGGTTTCTGCGCAGATTTTGCAGCACTTCAAACCCGTCCATATAGGGCATCATGACATCGAGGACCATCAGATCGGGTCTCTCTGACTCGACCTTTTCGAGCGCCTCTTTACCGTCATTAGCGGTAACAACTTCATACCCAGCCCGCTCAAGGTTCACCTGAACTAAGCGAACAATGTGCTTCTCATCATCAACGGCTAGAATCTTTCTCGCCACGCTGGGACCTCCTTATTATTCCATCGACTTCAAGTATATCACGAGCATAATCCCGGGGTCAATTAATCCTGAGTCCCAGAAGTAGTATTCGGCAAAAAATTGTCGAAACTGCAGTATTGATCCCCCACCCTAATCACTTTTTGTCTGTACATCAGACGATTTCTGCTTGCCTTTTACAGCCATAATCCTGTGAATGCAAAGCCCGGCGCCCGTCAGAACAACTGCCCATGTGCATAACATGAATATCCAGCCCGCAGTAGTCAGCTTTATTGCAGAATCATTCATATTTTGCCACCTGCCTCATCTTGCTTCAAGTGCCTGGATCGACGTATCAAAAATGCCAATGTAGCTATCACTAACACCATCAGCAGCCTGGCAGCCCAGCGCCATGGCACTTCTGGAGCGGGAACCGAACGCATTAATGCGGCTGATTTACCGTCTTGTGCGATCCACGCGACAACCAATACAGCCAAATAGACCGGAGTAATGTATTTCAAGACGTAATAGACGATCTTCGGAAGCCGTATATCCGCGCCTTGGTTGATCTCGGCCCAGGCCTTGTCGGCTCCGAAGACCCATACAAAAAGTATCACTTCGATCAACGCAAAAATTACTATACCCACTGTCCCTGCCCAAAAGTCGACTTCACCCATCACTCCAGGTCCGAATATTATCAGGTTCCCGCAGGCAAATATCACAAACCACACCGCCGCAACAGCCTTCTCTCTTGCCCAGCCAATCTCATCTTCCATGAACGCAACTGCCGCTTGAGCAAGCGCAACAGAAGATGTGATTCCCGCAAAAAAGAGCAGCATGAACCATATGGTCGAGAGGACCTGGCCGAAAGGCATGCTCTTGAAGATCATAGGCATAGTCACAAACGCGAGCGAAAAAGGCCCTTCTTTAGCAATTGCTGTAACAGCCCCGGCGCCTAAGAATGCAAATGCCAGAGGAATGGCGAGTGAGCCGCCAAGGACCACCTCGGCTGTCTCATTCAATGTCACTGTCGATAGACCCGAAAGCGCTATGTCGTCGTTCTTGCGCAGGTAGGATGCATAGCAGGATATAACTCCAAAGCCGACCGACAATGTGAAAAACACCTGCCCTGCAGCAGCCAGCCATATTTTGCTCTCAGAGAGCCTGTCGAGCTGCGGGTTCCATAGGAAAGCAAGTCCGTTGAGTACGTTTCGTTCGGGGTGTTCAGGCACTGGTGAGCCAAGTGTCAGGGTGCGAATGACAAGCGTTGCCGCAAATATGAACAACATCGGCATTGCGACACGAGCCATTTTTTCGATACCGCCTGATATGCCTCGCCACATAACTGCAAAGTTTGCAATTACGGTCAAGACAAAAAATATGTAAGCTGCAGTATATCCATTGCCGCCAAGCAGGCCATTGAAGAAGTCGCGGAAACCAGTGCCGTTCAAATTTGAAAGTGTTCCGTCTGCGGAGAAGCAGCAGTAGGCCAGAGTCCACGATTCCACGCATGTGTAATACATCACAACGCAAAGCGGCAGTGCGATCCCAAGCAGACCGAAATACTTGGCGGCGCGGCTTTTCCAAAGCATCTCGAACATGCCCGGCGCGGTTCCATGCCCTTTCGTCCCGCCGAGACGCCCCATAGCCCATTCCACCCACATCAATGGGATACCGAGCAGCAGCAGCGCCACGAAGTATGGGATCATGAATGCACCGCCGCCATATGCGGCAGCCTGAACAGGAAAGCGCAGGAAATTACCCAGCCCGATCGCATTTCCAGCCATAGCCAGGATCAAGCCGAACCGAGAAGCCCAGCGTTCTCTGCCTTTGATTGCATCCATCTGCAGTTACACACCCCTGATTTATAAGTTGATCTTATCCAGGTATGGCTGCATTGCCAACTGCGCCAACAGGCAGCAGATTGTGGATTCCGAACCCTGGTTGAGGTTGGAACCATCAGGGCCGAGTGCGTCATAGCATCCGCCCGTTACCGGATCGTAAAGCGGAGCCCCGACTGAGTTGTGACCAAAGAACCAGTCGAAGCTGACTTTTGCCAGTTCCAGATATTTCATATCACCCGTTGCATCGTATGCAGCCAGGTATGAAAGTGTGTGATCCAATGGGTCCACCGGCTGCTGATCGTAATAGGCTCTTTCATAGCCATTCACGTACCAGCCGTTGCACCCGATAGGATACAACATTCCATCCAACACACAAACGGAAGTCAGAAAATCGAGAGCCTTGACGGCAACATCCAGATACTCTTTTTTTCCGGAGGTCTGATATGCCATGAATAGTGCCCTCGGCAGCATCCCGTTAGCATACGTAAGCACGTTCTCAAACCACGTCCAGTCCGGTTTCGCATTCCAATTAAAAGCAGCACACAGCGAATCCGCGAGAGCTTCTAGTGCCTGACGCGCATCTTCACTGTCTGGGACGTTCTTGAGGTAATAATGGCAGCCCATTATCATATATGCCCGTGAGCGCAGGCTCTGATTGGGAGTTATCCATCGTTTTCCTGCATCAAAAAGCTGTCTGGCCACTTTTTTGACATTTGAGTGCAATTCAGCAGACAGCGCGTAGCCACACGCCCACATTACACGGCCAAAACAATCATCACTTGCCTGATCGTCCAGCCATACCTGATCGTATGCCATGAAATTGTGAAAATGCCCCGACGGTGTCTGCGCATAATGCAGGAAACTCAGATACTTGCTCACAAGTTGCAATATTTGACGCGAACCCGTCCGCTCGAACTCCATGATCGCCGCGATCAGCGCCCTGGTATTGTCGTCCGTCGTATATCCGGTCCTGCGGTTCGGAATCGAAAATATGGCATGCTGGATGACACCTGTCGAGTCTGTCAGCGTCTCTAAATGCTCAAATACAATTGGAGGATATGTCATTCGGCAGTACCCATCTTTGCCCTCTCGCGAGTCAATATCCTATGGAATAGATCGAGATAGTCGACCGCTACATTAAACCATGCCGCACGCCTGCCATATGCATATGCGGCGTTTTCCATGGATTCTTTTAGCTCTTTATTGTCGAGAATGTTATTGACCGTATCAGCGATACTCTCCGGCGACTCAAAGTCTACAAGCATACCACGCCCGTCCGCCAACACTTCCTCTGCATACAGATATGGCGTGCTCGCTATGGCCTTTCCGCAGCCGAGGGCATAGGCCAGTGTTCCGCTCGTGATCTGATCCTTGCTCAGATACGGCGTCACGTATACATCGGTGGCACACAGATATCGCACCAGTTCGTTGAGTGAGAGAAAACGGTTATTGAACCTCACATTCTCTTCTATTCCAAGCTCATTTGCCGTTTCGATGAGCATGTTTCGATATGATTCACCCTCATTTTTCCTCACGCCCGGATGTGTTTCTCCGAGCACCAGATAGATGACATTCGGGTGCTTTTCCAAAATTTTCGGCATAGCGCGAATGACATATTCGATCCCTTTTCCACGGCTGATAAGCCCGAACGTGGACAGTATCGACTTATCGGTAATACCCAGCGCTCTTTTTACACTGGATGCAGATACTCTATGGACATTCGGCACACCGTGAGGTATCACTGTGGCTTTCTTGGGGTCCACATCATATACATCCAACAGGATATTTCTACCTGTGCGGACCATGACGACCATGACCTCGCACATCCTGCCAATTTCCTGCATAATTCGCTTCTGATTGGGGCTGGGTCTCTGGAGAACAGTATGCAGCGTTGCCACAGCGGGTTTCTCCAGCGCCTCAAGAAAATCGAGTATGTATTCACCGTCTGCTCCGCCATATATTCCGAATTCATGCTGGACGCTGACGATATCGATAGTAGAATCATTTATAAATTTTGCTGCATCCAAATATGATTGTTTGTTTTCTTTGAGCACTTGAAATCTCACCACTCGCTCATACGGCTCGATCTCATGCTCACGCTTGACAGCAATGATATTTGGTTTCGAGAATGGAGTATATTTTGCAACTGAGGATGAGAGGTCTTTGGTAAAAGTTGCGATTCCGCACTCGCTGGGCGGATAGGTCGCTATGTATGCGGGTTCGATCTTGTTCATCGTCTCCCGAAGATATCTGAACAGGCTCAAGTCCTCACTTTTAAGCCATCTTACTTCGTCTCTGAGTGCAAATTCTTCGGGGACGGAAATGTCCACGTGCTGGACTGTCTTTTCATCTGCTTTCGTCATGAACAACAAGACCTCGATCATAAATCGAGGTCGGCCTCCTTCTGTTCTTCTAGGTTACGAGTTTGTGCTACCAGTTAATGCCGAAATTGCCGCGTGCTCCGCGTCATATATAGGAAACACTTTTTCCAGCCCCGTAATCTCGAAGACCTTCCTGATCTGAGGTCCATCGCTGACAATCATAATCTTGCCGTCACGCTCGCTTACCCTCTTTAATCCGCCGACAAGAGCGCCAAGCCCTGAGCTGTCAATATACTCGACCTTGCACATGTTTACGATAAGGTCGATGCCACCGTCGTCTATCATCTCAAGCATTATCTCTCTGAAACGCGCGGACGTATATGCGTCCACTTCTCCGTTCAGTTCGATTATTCTGGTGGTGCCGTTTTTACGGACGTTTATTTGCAGATCCATTTCCATTGCCGATGAACTCCTTTCTCGACTACGACGGCCCAAACTACAGCCCAGAAGTCCAAACCCACCCAACTCATCCCAAGGTTCGGTCTCCCCCAGTACATACTTGCACTTGTCCGGGGTCGTGCTAAATGAATAATTGAATAGTTGCCGGCATGTCCAGCGGATAATTTTATCCTTAAACGCTGTGCTCGCTTTTCCCTTCCTTGGGAAGCAAACACCTCAAATAAACATACCGAAAGCTATTATACTACATTTCCGTTTCGAGTCCATAGCCCAAACATTGACCGAAACAGCTCAGCATTATAGGAGCAAATATGGCTCGGTGGGAACCTCGCCCTCCCGGCACGCTCATTATTGGGGGGGCGAAGCTTTTGCTGAGCCAAAAATTCCCGAATAACTGAACTCTCTCTATTCACTCTGATTATATGAGAGAAGGATAATCACTCATCACAATTGAATTTGCATTTGGAGGTATGAGAGTGGACATTGCAGTAATCGGCGGGACAGGTATTGACGAGATAATGGAAGTCAATTCAATGTCTACACTTACTACTCGCTTCGGGCAGGCGCAGATTATATACGGGCGGCTGAATGGCATAGACTTATTGTTTGTGCCACGCCACGGCAGCGACCATAGCGTTCCACCCAGTATGATAGACTATCGTGCGCAAATTGCTGCAATTAGAAAGCTCGGCGTCACACGTGTGATCGGGATATGTGCCGTCGGCTCGCTCAAGAAAAATTTACCGCCTGGATCATTTGCCATCCTTGGGGACTTTATAGACCTGACCAGAAAGCGCGTAGATACTTTCTTTGATGATCCAGAGGGTCCAGTGGTGCATACAGACTTCACGCTTCCTTACTGCCCGGAAATGTCCGAAGCACTCAGTATGGCGTGCGGCCAGGCAGGAGTCGAGTTTGTTTCGGGTGCCGTCTATGCCGGAGTCGAGGGTCCCAGATATGAAAGTCCTGCGGAAATACGTTTGTATGCGTCATGGGGCGCACATGTGATAGGCATGACCAATATTCCTGAGGTGATCCTGGCTAAAGAAGCCGGACTATGTTACGGCGCCATGGGCGTTGTCACCAACATGGCAAGCGGTATCTCCCCCACTCCACTTTCGCACGATGAAGTCCGCGAAGCCATGACCTCTGCATCGAAAAAACTGGCAGATGTTCTACGTATCGCCCTTGAGAACATACCGGTCGAGCGAGCCTGCACATGCGCATCGAACAAAGCGCTCGTCTTTTAGGACAGACAAATAATCAATACAAAATACTCAATACCAAATTAGCTGCATTGCCAAATATCCAAATCCACTCTAAAATAGATTAGCTGTTTTGTACAAAGTAAGAGAATAAGCCTATGGCCTGCTGATCACAATTTCAGGCCACTTTCCGGGGAGGAATAGAGAATGTTTGCTATATTGTTGTGCGGTGTTGCTCTGTTTCTTATTGCAAGGATAGGTATTCACATTGTCAGGAAGACAAATCCGGCAGAGGGCATGCAGCAATCCTATTTTCGTAAATGGAAAAACACGGCGCTCACGGCATTCGGTTGTGCTGAGTGGTCTGCCTATGTCATCTTACTATGGGGCTTTGTAGTGCGCCGAGTCAGCAGTGCGATTATGTCCGCGGAACCCGGACATGTTGTTGATGCACGTGAAGCAGCACAGTGGGCTGCAGGAAATACTGTTGCCATGGTGATAATTGGATTATTGATCACTGCAGCACTGGTATATGGGATTATGGCAGCAGTATTGAGAAAAAAACTATATGCGGTTCCAGCCGATGCCGATGCAGCCGGCGACTGATTACAACGCGGTTTGGCCATTTACGGTCCGCGAGGGTTAGAATCCGGCCGAACTGAATTTCAAGACAATTATTATTGATAAAAAGGCAATAAAGACCGTACAACGCATCTAGGCACTGGCAGTGCAGGGTCTTCAGGATGCGAATTTTCACGGTCTGTTTTTTGGAGGATTCTAATGAAGATGCTGGAAGGCACCTGGACTGCCGCTGTTACCCCTATGACCAATGATTGCCAAGTGGACTGGGATGGGCTTAAGAAAAACATCGAGTTCCAGATATCTCAGGGGATTACCGGCGTGGTGCCATCAGGCACGACAGGTGAGTCTCCCACTCTCAACTGGGACGAGCACGATAAGGTGGTCGAGAGTGTTATATCGCACTGTAACGGTAGATGCGGCATCCTTGCCGGCTCAGGCAGCAACTGCACATCCGAAGCGATTGCAAGCACCAGGCACGCCGTGAAATCGGGCGCGGAGGCTGTATTGCTTGTGGACTGTTATTATAATGGTCCATCTTCGAGTGAACTTCGAGATGAATATTATGGCGCAATCGCATCGGAGTTTCCAAACACAACCATAGTCCCCTACATCATACCCGGCAGGTCCGGGACCGCACTTGCCGCTGAAGACCTGGCTATTCTAAACGGCAAGTTTCCGAATGTAAACACAGTCAAAGAAGCTACCGGTGACCTCCACAGAATGGCGCATACGAGGAGTCTGCTCGGTGATGGTTTCTCGATCATGAGCGGTGATGATGACCTCACTTTTGACATGATGACTATCGCTGACGTTAGGGCAAACGGCGTGATATCGGTCGTCTCCAATGTCGCTCCAGCCGCACTCTCTAAAATGGTGGCGCTTATCATTTCCGGCGACCAGGAAGCTGCTCGTGAGGTATATGAAGGGCTTGCGCCGTTGTTTGGCATCGTTACTGTCAGGGTAGACAATGAGCGTATTTTGCCCATGGGCAAAAAGGTGACCGTCACAGACAGGTATCGCAACCCATCCGCGATCAAGGTCCTAATGAACGGCCTTGGAATGCCCGCGGGGCCAAATAGAAAGCCGCTCGGCAAAATGTCACGCGCAGGCGTGGAAATTGTAAGGCAAGCAGCCAAGAGCGTTTGGGAGAAGGCACCTGAATTCCTGCAGCCTGTTGGTGAGTTTTACGATGTCGATGTAGAAGCGAGGCTTGCGAACGATTCAATATGGGATAGCCTTGCCCTCTAGGGGAAACTATCGATGCGTGTTTTACGCGGAGTCGTATTTATTCTGGGACTCATTCTGATTATTGTTGGAATCAGCCAACCACTGCTGCCGAAATTCTGGATTCGAGTGTCGAGAGGAATTGTCGAGTCGGAATCACAGATCAGAGTATTTGGGGCTGTGGCTGTGTTTTTTGGAGCGATACTGCTAATCTCTGCGATAAAAAGAGCAGTTGCTTTCATACCATATGTTGCAGCGTTGGGTTTAGTCGCATTTGCATTCGGAATCGTGATGCTGATAAATCCGGGTGCGATGACTGAACTTATGGGCACGATATTCTCGAACCGTTCGGAGGCCATGCAGTATCAAATACTATGGATTGCCGGTATAATACGGGTTGTCTTTGGCGCATTGCTGCTGCTGGCAGTTACAAGAGCAAGGTCACTGCCGGAACAATAGCATCCCTGAAATCGTATGATAACCGTGGCATAAACTCATATTCATTAGGACGGGTCCGCATATGAATCTTCACCGCACGTTCTCGTTTGCTGTCCTCATTGTGATGGTCTGTGCTTTGGCGGCGGCTGCCGGTGTCGATGTTCTCTCCCAAAGCACTGACGTCAGGTTGGATCAAAAAGTCGACTTCGACGCAGATGGTCTGCATGTCTCGGAAGCGCTGGGCAGCCTCGCGCAAAATACAGGCGTGCCAATGGCTGCAGGCGTAAATGACAACGATTGGATGGTGCGTGACCGCCGGATAATTGTCCATGTCAAAGCTATGCCGCTTCGCAACCTGATGCGAGAGATCAGCTCGATACTCCACTTCGACTGGATAACCATAGGCAGTGGAACTGAGCTGAAATATGCGATATTGCAGACCGAGGACCAGGCGAAGGAAGAACAGTCACTGCGCGATTCGGCTGTGGATGCGCAGGCAAAGCAGCTCCGCACCAAGCGTGAAAATGTTCTGGCTGAGATGTCAAATCTCGGGTCGCTGGGCAGACAGGATGCCGCAACTCTCGCCAATACCGATCCGTGGAAATATGTGCTGGCAAGTGAGCCGCTTGGGCGAAGTCTTGCCGAGTTCCTCAATTCATCTGCCGAGGCTCGAAACGCATTCTTGCAGGGCACATCGGCGAGTTTTCCCGTATCTCAGCTTTCGACCGAACTGCAGGCGACTGTGCAGAGCATGACCGAATCATACGATTCTCTGCAGCAGAGAATCGGTGCCTCTGATGATCATTCGGATTTGCTCAGAAAGTTCGACAAGCTCCAGGTGACGATAAACAGGAACGCCATGACAAGCGCATCGGCGGTAATGGCAAAGGGGCTTCTCGGCAGCATTGAAGTCGGCACGGCGGACGAGTCCATTTTTGTGCCTGTGTTCGATCCGTCAAGCAGTGTTGCCAAATCGCTTGGGCGCGCGATAGTCAGGCTCCAGAGCGGACTGTCAAAAGAAGAAGTCGGCAAGCTGCTGCAGTCTGAATTGCAGTCAAATACGGCAGAATCGGGACAGCCCGAGCGTGACATTACCTCGGATCCGTCACTCAAGAGAGCAGTTGCCCTGTATGACAAAAAAACAACTGCTTCGCTTGCAGACGTGCTCAAATCTCTTGCACTCAGAAGCGGACTGAACATAATATCGGACTGTTTGCCCTGCAAAGCTGCTGTAATTGCAAGCGGCAGCAGGCCACTGG
Organism: bacterium; assembly: GCA_021371935.1. Lineage (NCBI taxonomy): Bacteria > bacterium. Next base: position 195,427 of record JAJFVF010000013.1, on the reverse strand, counting down.
GCGAGCAGTTGGAGATAATAAGAAAAGACTACGGTTCCAACTGGGAGAAGTCCGGCAATACGCTGAGGCTTCGTGACAGTGAGTGGTTCATCAAGCGATCATGGGAAGTGCCGCGGGTGTGGATTGAGTATTGGGCTGATAGGGGCAAAGCCAATAATGGACTGCTGCTGGAAGACATGGTGCAGATCGCCAAGCTCAGAGATTCCCAGATCGATCATACAATTATTAATTCTACAGAACTCGCTGGGATGAGAACGATCGAGGTGGCGCGAAACAGAGACATACTGCGTTTTTATGCTTCGCTGAACTACGATCAACAGAAGGATATGGCCATGAAATCTCTGGCGGTCAGCTCATTATCGGACAATCAATGGGCGCTCCTTCAAAAGGCTCTGATCGCCAAAGACGCGGAATATGCTTTTTCAGACAAGGGTACGCAAGCCGTTCAGCTTATTCAGACCGGCACCGACCTCATAGACTATAAATTCGAATTTATTCCGGGACCCGATATGCCTATAGTGGAATTCAAACTCTCATCAGGCATATATGGCATCACGGACAATACCATAAAATAATCCCACCTCCATTTTGTGATCGACATTCAGGCAGCGACTAATAATCGCTGCTTTTTTGCTCTAAGTAAATCACGGTTGGTCGCTTGCATATCACTATAGTTTTTCACACCAGTAAAACCACATACAAACGTGCAATTTACTGACCGTAATTGCTTAGTATGCGTTCACCGAGATATGTTTTGCACTTCTTTCACCAGGGGTAACCCTAATTATCAATGACTATGGGTCAGAGTCCGAGGTGAATCGACCATGAAAAGGGCAAGACTATCTCATGTGCTCATGCTGTGCCTCGCTGCCTCGCTCACGGCAGTTATTTCCCCATCATATCCCGATTCATATCAAGACGAGGAAAAGATGGGACGCGAATATGCCGAACGGATGGAAAAGACAATGAACATTGTCGATGACCAGACCGTTGTCGAGAGAGTGGAACGTATAGGCGACAAACTGGCCAAAATTGCCGGTGAATATGAAGTCCACGCTTCATATGGCGATTCAAAAATTGCCCCGTTCAAGTACCGTTTTAAGGTGGTCGATGATCCTGATGTCAATGCATTTGCGCTCCCCGGCGGCTACATATATGTCAATAAAGGTCTGCTGGAAATGGTCGAGTCGGACGATGAACTTGCGGGTGTTCTGGCACATGAAATCGCTCATATTGCGCATCATCATACCACAAAGATCATTAAGGAACAGTCCAAACTGGACAAATATATGGCCCTGATTGCTCTTGTGGGGATTTTCGGCAAGGTCAGAGGCAGCGATTTCAATAACCTGCTTTTGGGCGCACAGATGCTAAAAGTAGGGAGCGCAAGTAGCCATACAATGGAAGCTGAGCGTGACGCCGACAGGACTGCGGTCGCATACATGGTGAAGTCATCATATAAACCGGACGGACTGCTGGCATTCATGCAAAAACTTGATAGAAAACAAGCGGAAAACCCAACCCTGCCCCTGGGCATATATAAGGACCATCCATCACCCTATAGAAGAGTCGGAGCTGTGATGAACGCCATGGTTGCCGAAGGGCTTGCGCCGAATGTGAGAAAAATACGCGGTGTGGCATATGCTCAAGCGGTCCCGATCAGCGAAGGCAGCAGCCAATTTAAGGTGATAATATGTGATCGCGAGGTGTGTACACCCGCGCCGCTGGCGGACGGCACCACATCGAAGGATCGAGCTGAAGTTATTGCGAAAAAAATCAATAATATGCTCGACTCAGGCATTTCTGCAAGAACGATTACGGAAAATACTGCCCAGAGTGCACTTGTTGCAGGCAATATAGAGATACTAAAGGTGGAACCTGAGGATCGACAGGCACAAAAAAACAGCAATGAAGAACTTCTTGCTCAGGCAAAATCCGCGCTCAACCGCGCTGCATGGGCAGACTGGCTGAGTAATGAATGTGTTGCAGTGCAAGAACTTGCCGGCGCCTCAGATTAATTGCCTTATCTTGCGGATCCTTATTCTTGACACGATGTGCGTCACGCCGTATGTGCCGGATACTATCCTTTCGGCGGCGAGCTTTTGCTCTTCGCGGTCACACCAGCCAACCAGGATCACGTCACCATTTTCGAGTGTTACATAAATTGTCTCACCGCCGGTGAGCCTGTTCTGGTTCAAACGTGACTGCACGAGCTGTATGAGTGCTTCATCTCTAATACTTCTCATAATGCGCCTCCTTTCTACGACAGAGGCGCCGGCAAATGATTCAAAACAAATATTTGTGATTGCACAAGCTGATGATGCCAAAAGCACAGCACATCCATATTTATTATCCCCGTTCATGACCAAAAACAAACCTGCATGTCACCGCAAGATACATAATTGTGCAATGGAGTTTCGTAAAAATTATTCAGCACCTTGTAACCATAAATCAATGCATACGTCTGTTCTTTCAGAAATCGCATTACTGCAAAGGAGTAACTAAAATGAAAAGGAAAATCGCAGTCATAACAGTGCTGGCAGTCTTTATTCTATCGTGCGCATCTTTTGCTCAGAGGACAAACGGAATGCGTCGTGGCGGAATTGCGGGCAAAAGGGCCAATATTGGCAGGCTTTCAAAGCAGCTCAACCTAACACAGGATCAGATCAAGAGTATCGACAGCATTATCAAGAAATTCCATGCCGACATCAGAGAAATAGAAGAATCCAGTGCCGTCAAAGAGGAAAAGCAATCAAAGATCAAAGCATTGAGACAGAGCGCGAGTGAAGAAATCATGAACGTGCTTAATGCCGAACAGCGGGCAAAAGCTGAAAAGATGAAACTCATAGGCAGACTACTTACCCGCGGGCCTGCGTCTCCACTGTTCGGTATCCTTTCAAAACTGAATCTTACTGATAAGCAAAAAACATCCATTGACTCGATCATGAAAGAAAGCACCGAAAAGATCAAAGCCATAAAGCAGGACACTACTCTGACTACCGAAACCAGGCAGGCAAGATGCAAAGAGATTCGCGAGAGCAGTATTAGTCGGGTTAAGGAGCAGCTCACGCTGGATCAGTTGAAGAAGTTCAATGAGCTGTTTCAAAACCCAAGGATGCGCACAAAAAATAGCGCAATATAATAAACAGCGCGGAGGAGCCCCTACTCTTTCGCGCTTTGATTTTATGCAGTCAGCCATAAATTCAAAACTAGACCCATAAATGCTTTACAGGAACACTCAAGAGTGGTATACTATTTAAGTCGACGCGGGGTAGAGCAGTCTGGTAGCTCGTCGGGCTCATAACCCGGAGGTCAGAGGTTCAAATCCTCTCCCCGCTCCCATGAATATAAAAGCCGATCGAATGGGTCGGCTTTTTTTATGTACGCATACTATTGACTTGTGCCAAATCAACAGGTTATATTTATGTATCTCGAACAAGCGTGATTCACATGAATAAAAAAAGTGCAGCTCTACTCAGCAAAGCTGAAGCATACACAAAAGAATTGTCTGATCATATAGTACTGCGCTCTTATTGGGACAAACTCTCACTTGTCCTGAAAGGAAGCACGGCTCGCGGAAACGCCGACAGGTATTCCGACATTGATTTTGTCTTTTTCACAGACTCCGATACTATCGGGAAAATAATATCAGGATATCGTCACCATGGGATGATTCAAAGGTCCGACGGCATATTTGTGCCGCTTAGAGATTGGGAAGGACACTATAATTTTGAAAGCTTCGATAAATTGGCCGGATATTTCAGCAAGCCTGATTATCCTGAAATATGGGAATATCAAAATGTTCATATAATGCATGACCCTGCCGGCATGTATGCATCACTGATATCTTCCTTGTCGAAAGATTTGCTTGCACAGCCTCTGGATGCTATCAAAGCCAAATATCTGAGCATTAATCTCAATCTCGATTGGCTGCGCCATCCGCTTATGAGAGGCGATAACGTCGGTGTCATACTTCACACAGTCAAGGTCATACAGGAACTTTGCCAGATATGCTATCTTATGGATGGAAAGTGCTATCCGCACGACAAGTGGTTGTTCCCATATATCGGCACCACACGATTCGGTAGATCGAACAAATCGCAAATAGAAGACTATGCGGCATGTATCGCTGATCGAAACGAAAAGCACCTGGAACTGGAAAGCTACAAGCAGTTCTCAGACGGATATGCACTGCTGATCAAAATAGCAGCTTTCATCAATAGACACTACGGGCCTCAACCCTGGCTTGACGAGTGGTATCTTTTCGTCTAGCAATCGGTTTTTGTCATAATCTCGCTCAACGCAAAAACCGCCCCGGCTTTATCGAGAGGCTCATTATTATTGCCGCATTTAGGCGATTGAATGCACGATGGGCAGCCGTCGTCGCATTGGCAATCACGAATGGTGGTAAGCGTGGCTGAAAGCAGTTCCTCGATGCGCTCAAAGGCAGTCCGAGCAAGTCCTACCCCACCCGCGTAGCCATCATATATAAAAATCGCAGGCATGCCGTCAGTGTCTGGATGGTTTGGATGTGAGACGCCGCCAATGTCCTGCCTGTCACAGAGCGCAAACAGTGGCAGCAGGCCAATTGCCGCATGCTCAATTGCATGGATCGTTCCGGCAAGGTCAAACCCTCTGCCGATTATCTTATTCTTGACTTCGTCAGGCAAGGCGAACCACACAGCCTGGGTGTGAAGCTCGGTCTCAGGCAGGTCCAGCGGACGCTTCTCTATTATCTCGTCGCTGAAGAGACGCTTGCGCCAGTAATGAGTCACCTGATTGGATACGACCACGTCTCCGAAGAAGACGTCGGCACTCGGCGGTCGGGTGTCGGCTGTATCATTCACAGATCGATATAGAATGCGCGATTCCTGCTCATGCTCGACCAGTATCTTTGTCTGGTCGGCAGGCGTGGTGTAGTAGTTGACCTCGCTCTTTTCGACATAAGCAACCTTTTCATCTAGATCAAGGTTTGTCACAACATAGCTCTCGCCCGCATGCAGATAAACTGCGCCAGGGTGGATTGTGTCGAATGCGCTCGAAGCGTCAACTGTGCCAAGCAGCGTGCCGCCGTTTTCGACGGACACAATATCATAGCTGCCCCCTCCGGTCGAACGTATATTTACATCCGCGGCTGGATAATTCGAGCCTGCCCAATACCACCTGTGCCTATATTCAATCTGTCCAAGGTCCGAGAGCATTCCCAGCAGCTCATATGCACGTACACCGAAAAGCGATGTCACTTCTTCATTGGTAAGAGGCATCTCATATGCTGCGCAGAGCAGATGATCGGCCAAGATATATGGATTTTGCGAATCGACTATCGCGCGCTCGTTCGCCGAAGTGAAAAAATAGCCTGGATTGCGCATCATATACTGGTCTATGGGGTTATCCAGTGCAATCAGGACAGCCATTGACTCGGCAAGTCCCCTGCCCGATCGTCCCGCCTGCTGCCATGTGCTGGCCACCGTGCCCGGATAGCCCGTCATCACCACGCAGTCCAACCCACCTATGTCCACTCCGACTTCAAGCGCAGTGGTGGATGTCACGCCCATCAGATCACCCGTAAAAAGCCTTCGCTCGATCTCGCGCCTCTCAGTCGGCTTATAGCCGGCGCGATAGGCCATGATCCTGTCTGCAATGGCCGACTTTTCGTCCTTAAGCTCCGTCCGCGCATATCTGTATATCAACTCGGCTGTTTTTCGAGCTTTAGTGAAGACAATCGTGCGTATCCCGGACTCGACCATCTTCACGAATAGCTTCACTGCCTCCGAATTTGCGCTTCTTCGTTCATCTTTACCGGAGATAAACGGCGGGTTCCAGAATACGAATGACTTCGGACCCGATGGTGATCCGTCATCATCTATCACGCGGGCATCTACGCCGGTGAGATCATGCACCAGCCTGCCGGGTTCGCCAACGGTGGCCGATGAACAAATAAACTGCGGCTCGGACCCGTAATACTTTGCGATTCGTCTCAGACGCCTGATAACATTGGCTACATGTGCGCCGAACACGCCTCGATATGTGTGTACCTCATCAATCACGACGAACTTGAGGTTGCGAAAAAGCTCCGACCATGTGGAATGATACGGCAGCACACCGATATGGAGCATATCTGGATTGGTGAGGATTATATTGGCCGTGGTTTTGATGAATGGCCGTTCCTGACGAGGTGTATCGCCGTCATATGTGGCAGGTTTGATAAAGTCCAGGCCGAACTGCCTGATCTTGCCGAGTTGGTCTTGAGCAAGCGCTTTTGTTGGATATATATAGAGCGCGCGTGACTTGGGATTTGCTTCAAGCGCCTCCATAACAGGCACATTGTAGCAAAGTGTCTTGCCGCTTGCCGTGGCAGTCACAACGACTATGCTTTGCCCGGCGCGCACTGCCTCTATCGCATCAGCTTGATGAATATAGAGCCGCGTGATACCCAAACGATCAAGCGCATCTGATGTCTGCCCGGCAACAGGCGGTTCAACCGGCCGCCATGCAGCCGCTCTTGGTGGAATGTGCTCGACATGAGCTATCTGACCGCGATACTCCTTGGAACTTCTTATGGAATCCAGAAAAGCATTCGCGTTCACAATTCCGCTAGCTCGCCAAAACTATACTGGATGTAATCTGCACTTTGCCCTTTTTGTAACCGGCTGTGCTGTTTGATATATTGCCATTCATCGAAGGTGGGCCGGGTTGATCAAACCCCTGATTACTTACGGGAGAAGCAGAATGGTAGAAACCACCTGTTGAAGATGCCTGAGGAACTCCCCCGCTCAAGCTCACATCTCCTGCGCCCGGCTCGACAATCACACGAAACTCAAGGGTTACGTCCCGTCTGATCGTTTTGCCGTTTTTATAGTCAAAATAGGTCACAACATCGGCATTTACGACATCATCCGAACTGCGTATCTTGCCGTCAATCAGGGCGATTGTCGATTTGCCGGACATCTTCGAGATCAGTTTCACACACTCGCGTCCACTCTGCCATTCAAACGAGTCCAGCGAGCATGTTCCCTTAAGATAAATTGCGTCAGTAAGACCATCGAGCTTAATGCTCATGCTATCCGGCCAGGAGTCTCCCTCCTTTACGGCATGTTTAGGCAGGACAGGCAGTATGTCCGTGATTTTGAACTGAGCCTGTTTGCTGAACATGTTGCGGTCAATCACATTGCCGTATTTGTCCATCACTCTGTATAGCTGGGGTTTGATTTGATCGAATTCGTAGAGTTTCATCCTCTGGCCGAACTGTGTCACATAAGGAGTGCCATCAATGCGGTATCTGAGCAGATAATCACCCGTATTGCGGACATCTTCGACACTCTGAACAACTTTGAACTCGCCCGACATTCCTAATCCGCCAACAATCGGTAGAGCTATTCCTGAAACCACCTCGAATACCTGCACATCCGACCTGATTTTATATGTGTTCATCTGGCCAAAGCTCAGCCTGTTTACAAGATTTATGCCCGGAGCCGGATTTGGTCGTGCTATCTTGTTCTTCAATACAATCGGCACGCTTGCAGTATCCATTATACTTGAAGAGGTCTTGCTCTGCTTGTGAACCTCGATCTTTATATTGTATTTGCCGTCCTTGAAGTAGTGGTCGTCTTTGGGGTTTGACACGGTGCGATACGGGGACTTGCTGTTCCACAAAATGTTAATTGTGCCATTTTTGGCGCGTACACTCTCCGAATCGACTGCAAGGACAAAATTTTCCTTGCCAACCTCACCTACCAGTACGGAAATAAAGGAATCTTTGGGGACTGATGAGCCGGGAACTGATATCTTTACATTCTCTCGAACGATCTGGTCAGGTTTTGGCCAGTATACCGACATTGATTGGCACGGAACAACCATCGCCATCAGCATAAATATCGAGAGAACGCACAGAAACAACCTTGTATAGCTACGAGACATCTTCACACTCCAAGTGATGCTTAACGCCAAAATGGTACTACAACCAAGGCAGGCAAGTCAATAAAAACAGGAATTAGGAAATAGACGATAGCGATTGTTCACTATGCGTGATATTCCTTATTATGGGACTGAATGTGCACGCTTGAAGTTCCCTATACCGGCATAAACCTGGGAATGGCCAGCCGCTTATGCTCAGAATCGCCAATAAGCTTGCGCACTCTTTCAACCGAATCAGGATCGAAGCCTGAAAGCTCACCGGAATTGAGAGCAGCAAGTATTGAGTCAAGTTCCTCATATGTCATGCCGATCTCGTTTTCATCAGTCTGACCCTCCCAGAGGTCAGCCGTGGGAGCCTTCTCCATAATCTCCTTGGGCATGTCCAGCTCACGAGCAATTTGATATATCTGATGCTTATAAAAATTGCCCAAAGGCAACATATCGCTGCCGCCGTCGCCCCACTTTGTGTAATAACCTATCTCGATCTCAGTCCTGTTGCTTGTGCCTGCCACAAGATAGCCCAATGCCTGCGCAGCGCAATAGAGAGCGGTCATTCTCAGGCGGGGCCTAACGTTGGTAAGCTCGAAACCCTCGACATGTGGAATCCTTGGCACAAGCACATCATACGTGGCAGTAAGATCGGCAAAATGGGTCTTGATGCCGAATTTACGCGCAACCAGCCGAGCATCCTCTGCAGATGCAGGATTGGAATGGCAGGGCATTATCATCCCCAGCACATTATCACCGCATGCCATTTTGGAGAGCACCGCAACCACGGATGAATCAATGCCGCCGCTCATGCCGAACACAAGCCCTTTGGCTCCTGCTTCACGAACCTTATTGCCCATCCAAACACTAATCTGCCCTGCCATCGGACGAGCTAGATCCACTGCCATTAAAGCCCCCTACTGATTTAGTATCTAGTATTTTGTATTGATTATTTGCTGGTTATATTCTACCAGATTCGAGCGCAGGAGTTAAGGCTTAGTTGAAAATTGTGCAGAAGAGGTGGACTTTCAGCGCATCCTTGCCGCTAAGCTGATTAAATTTGCAGATACGGCCTCTATCAGCTCGGCTGCATGAGACATCGAGTAATCCAGGCAAACAGGTCCCGATACTATACTGAATGTAATGAGACCAGATTTCAGCAGCGCACGTATATCTGCTGACACAGAACCTGCAATCGCAACAACAGGCACACTTTTGGCTGACGCCCGCTTTAATACGCCGCCTATGGTCTTGCCATAGGCAGTCTGCTCGTCGAGCCTGCCTTCGCCCGTAATTACAAGATCAGCACCGTCCAGAGCTTCGTCAAATCCGGCTGCATCCAGCACCATATCTATACCAGAACGCAGTTCTGCATCCAAAAATGCAGCCAAACCTGCTCCCATGCCGCCGGCAGCTCCTGCTCCAGGCATTTGCGCCACATCTTTGTTCAAGTCTTTGCATAAAACTTGTGCATAATTACACAGAGCATCATCAAGCTGAGCAACCATTTCAGGTGTCGCTCCCTTTTGAGGACCATATACTGCCGAAGCGCCGGTTGGTCCACACAAGGGATTGGTGACGTCGCATGCCACCTCCACTTTGACCGAGCCTGTTGGGAACTTAAAACCAGTCAGGTCTATGTGGGCGAGGTTAACCAGTGCAGCGCCGCCATGAGGCAGTTCATTTCCGTCCTTATCCAGGAACTTCGCGCCCAATGCTCTCATAGCGCCAGTGCCTCCGTCATTGGTTGCGCTTCCGCCGATTCCTATGACAATCTTCTCCACTCCCGCATTAAGAGCGGCCGATATCAACTCACCTGTGCCATAAGTGCTCGTAATCAGTGGATTTCGCTCGTCATCTGCAAGCAGAACAAGACCGGAAGCCGCAGCCATCTCAATTGCAGCAGTCTTGCCGCCGCCCATTATGCCATAGAATGAATCGATCTCGCGCATCAAAGGACCATGTACTCTGACATGGCAAATCTCGCCGCCGGTTGCGCTGACAAGTGCATCGACTGTACCCTCGCCGCCATCTGCGATAGGAATGCACACAGTCTGAGTGCCTGGAGCGCCAAGCTCGATACCGCGCGCTATTGCCTTGGCGGCCTCGATTGATGACAGGCTCCCTTTGAATGAATCGGGGCAAATTACGACTTTCATAGAACCTCTTGACACAAAATACCGGCTGTCGACGGTCGGTTGTTGGCTGACTGCCGACAGCCGATTTGTGATGGGTAGGGATCTCCGAATCCCTACCCCAAAGCCAGTGCCGGATCTCCGAATCCGGATACTTCATGGGTTCGGAGACCCCGTTATGGCTGTAAGGTGACGATTCGGGGATCGTCACCTATCTATTTATATTTACCTAACTTATGATTTTCCTAGCTGACAGCCGTCTTATGCCTATCTAGGTTTCACTTCCGAATTTACAAGGTTAGGTAATGGTTTTCCTGTAATACCTGCAATAAGGTTATCGGCGGCCATCATTGCCATCTTGGTGCGTGTGGCGACTGAAGCAGACGCAATATGCGGCACAACAGTGATATTGTCCAGCGTCAGCAGCGGATCATCCTTTGCGATTGGCTCAGGATCGAAGACATCAATACCTGCATGTGCAATCTCACCGTTCTTGAGAGCATTGTAGAGTGCCTTTTGATCGACGACCGGCCCCCTGGATGAATTGATGAGAATGGCGGTCGGTTTCATCATCTTGAACTCACGCTCGCCCATAAGATGATGTGTAGATTTCATCAGCGGAACATGCAGCGATACGAAATCGCTTTCTTTGAGCAGTGTGTCCAGATCGACATACTTTATGCCCAGTTCCTTCTCGCGCTGCTCATTGCGATACTCGTCAAAGTAGATCACGTCCATATCGAAGCCCTTGCCGCGCTTGGCCATCTCATACCCGATCCTGCCGAGTCCGACGATTCCCAGCGTCGCATGATGGATATCACGGCCCAGAAACAGCATGGGTCCCCATGTCTTCCATTTGCCTGCGCGGGTATATTTGTCGGCTTCGACTATCCTGCGTGCGGATGACATAAGCAGCGTAAACGCAAGGTCGGCTGTGGTCTCAGTCAACACCCCAGGGGTATTGCCTACGGGAATGCCGCGCACTGTGGCAGCGGGAATATCAATGTTATCATATCCGACCGCATAATTTGAGATCACCTTGACCTTGGACGCAGCATCCATCAGTTCGGGATCGATCTTATCTGTGAGCAGACACAGCAGACCGTCCAAGTCCTTGACTTTCTCCATAAGGACTTCTCGCGGCGGAGGCAGCTCGTCCTGCCAGACCTCCATATCGGCTGCTTCTGCGATTTTATCGAGTGCTGACTGCGGCAGCACCCTGGTCACAAATACTTTGGGTTTAGACATGCTTGCACCTCACATAGCTTTTCAACCAAATTATATATGTAAACGGTTACATTGTCCAGTGCTTATGTCTCCGGCTGTAATTAGCCTGCCTGCCTGCCATTTGTTGCGTATATCGAACAAATATGTGACTTTAGCGGCTAATGCAATGCAGCATATAACCCGATAATCATGCAGAAGTACTAGGCATACCGGACACTAGAACATGGCATAGATGGATTAAGCAGTAATAGCATCAATATTTCACACACATTTCATGCATGGGATTTGACGTGATAATAAGCAATAGACAACTCAACAAAAAACGTATGCAGTCAAGGGGTTTCACTCTGATAGAAGTTGCTGCATCGCTGCTGGCATTTTCCGTCGTTGTGGTTATCTTCGCAAGCTCAATTTTAATGGCTGAAAGAAGTGCCCATATGAACGGACAATATGCTCAGGCGCTCAGCCTGTGTCAGCATAAAATTGATCAGGCAAGGTCTGTTGGTTTCGGCCAACTCGATGCTGATTCGCTGCTCGGTGCTGAAATAGTGGATTCCGTCATCAGCAGCGACGTATACTCATTTGCAAGTGCAGGAAATGACAATGTCGCAAGCTATCTTTCTGACCCTACCGCAATAATGTCAATCGAGAAACCTTACGATGGTGACACCAGCAAAGCCCTTGTGACGGCCACTGTGACCTGGCACCCGACAGCTTACAGGAACAAAACAAACACTGTTACCCTGGCGGCTATTATTACTAATTTTGATTGAGGTCCAACAAAGTGAAGAGAAGAAATCGCGGCTTTACTCTATTGGAAGTAATAATGGTGAGCGGAATCATGGCGTTCATGCTTGCATCCATCGGAGCTATGTCAATATGCACGATGCGCTGCTATGACCGTGCAACCGCTCGAACATTTATGGACACAGATGCAGCCACTGCTATGCAAAAAATTGTCTCGGACGTTCGCGAAGCAAGTGATTATAAAATCATAGGTGGAGGGACACGGCTGAGGATTATCCCTCCTAAAAAGTATAATGACGTGCAACAATTCTATAATCGTTATGAACCCGATACAGCAAATCAATTCGACTACTATCTATCTGATTCTTCGGGCACACCCGGTCATGACGGGACATGGCTTTGGAGAGGCAAAGACAATGATCGACGTGCAATTATGAAAGATGTGGAAGCCTTGGATTTCGAGGAAGATACCAATCAGTCGATAGCGATAAGTGTGCGTGTTAAGCCGCAATGTGCGAGTTCAATGGACTCCACAACGCTGACTGAACGCGTTGTATATCTAAGGAATTATTCCGGGAAGACAACAGATGATGATTAGAACGAAATCTAGTTCAGACCAAAGTCAGCATGTCGGGCTGAGGAATAAAGGCAGTCTTCTTCTGATCACAACAGTCGCGCTTTTTCTGGTGACTACCCTTGCAATAGCAGTCATCAGCATCACCAGCACGGCGCTTTATATGAACGATAAGCAGCAGTCTCGTACAATTGCACTCAACATCGCCGAATCTGGTGCTGAGGATGGCGCTTTATACCTCTACAAGTTAAACAGTGCACCAACTGACACTGAGCCTTTCGATCCATTCGACGGACCGGTAACACTAAACGGCGGGCAGTATTCGGTCACAATTACTCCAGATGATACTACATCCAGCGATACTTTGAGAGTTTTTGTTATCACATCCATCGGCACATATCGGGGTGTCTCAAAAACAGTGGAAATAGTAATCAAGCAGGCATCATTTGGCCGATATGCATATTTTACTGACTGTGAAACCTCCAGCGGAGGTGGAGAAATTTGGTGGAGAACAGGCGAAACAGTGGATGGACCCGTCCACAGCAACAATAGATATAATTCCAGGTTCAACATAAATTACACAAACTCCACCAGTCCGATATTCCTGGATATGGTTACATCGGCTGCAAGCAGCATCGACTATGTGCCAGGCGCGCCGGCAAATGAAACGACCTATAAGAAGATATTCAAAAATGGAGCCAAAGGGCTACGACTGGGAGTCGACCCGATCGACCTGCCTAACACAGATATTGAAAGGATCCAAAGTGGGGCATGGGGTGGATTATCCGGTTATCCAAGTTCAAGCAGCACCGGGGTATATCTGAGTGGCGCAAGCAACAGTGGAATATATATCGTCGGCGATGTGGAAACGATGGCATTGTCATTGGATGGCTCGGGCAATCAACAGATTGTTATTACACAAAAAATCAACAAAAAGATCAAAACAACCACTATTGTGTTGGACAGATACAACAACGAAACCACCGCAACCGGAACACTTGGATCTGGCAGTGTATCGAGCATGAATTCACTGATTAATGGTGTAATCTATTGCACAGGCAATATTAAATCCCTTCAGGGAGAGATGGCGGACAATCTTTGTAGCGACGATGAAATTACCACAAGATCCGCGCTGACTATAGCAACCGATGTCAACAACAACAAGGACATAACGATAACCGGCGATCTTGTCTATCATACACATCCGGATAAAACACTTGATTCCAATGCGCCAGCAAATCTGGCCGCCGGCACAATGGGGCTTGTTGCCCGCAATATAACTGTCAGTTCTTCATCATCGTACCCGTCAGACTTTGAAATAGACGGTGTTTGCCTGGCCGGCGGCAAAAACACTTCAAGCGGCAGTTTCAGCGTTTTAAACTCCGGTACCATAACGCCTCCACCAGGTAAAGAACCTAAGCTAAAAATCCTCGGTGGAATTATTCAAAAATACAGAGGGCCTGTCGGCACTTTCAACTCAAGTACCGGTAAGCTGGTTACGGGTTACGCAAAAAACTATGTTTATGATCCCCGAATGGCTCAGAGCCCACCGCCATATTATCCCACAACAGGGAAATATGACAGAATTTCATGGCGAGTCGTTCCCGATTCAGAGTAATTACCGCAGCTTTCTCCGAAGCCTGCGAGCGTGATATCGGACAATTCGCAGAGCCGGATGCCTTATTTCGGTGTCCGGCTCGCTTGTCATGTCATGAGTATCAGGCTCTATGTGCGTCACAACGGTCACATAAGACAATTCAGTCTTTATCCTGTTCTCGATCTCCTGAGCTATATTGTGAGCTTCGAGGACCGGCATATTCGCAGGCACTATTAAATGATAGTCGACTTGACGAGTTGCACCCGATTTGCGCGTCCTAAGCTTGTGAAAACCGACGACCCTTGGTGTGCCCATAACTATCCGCTCAATTGTACTTATCTCTTCTATAGGCAGACGCCTGTCCAGCAGCAGTCCGGCTGATTCCCTGGTCAGTGAAAATGCAACCCACAAAATCGTAGCCGCAACGCACAGCGCAACAATCGGGTCGAATATCAATAGTCCTGTTGTTTCAATCAATATCAGCCCGGCAAATACTCCTATCGACGTCCAGACATCAGTGGTAAGGTGATATGCATCCGCCCGAATGGCAGCCGAGTCTGTCTCACGCGCGACCTTTAGCAGATATCGTGATACAAATATATCCAGCACAGCCGTCACACCTATTACAATAAGCCCCAAAGGCAGCGATTGCAGGGGTCTGGGGCGCATTATCTTGTCTATGGCCTCAAATATGATGTAGATCGCCGCGCCGAATATCAGCAGAGCCTGTGCCGCAGCCGATATGTTCTCTATCTTGCCATGGCCGAACGGATGCTCCTCATCGGCTGGCACTGCTGAAGCCCGCACACTAAAAAATGCTATGATAGATGCGGTGAGATCGTTGAGTGAATCTGCCGCCGCCGATACGATACTGATCGAGCCTGTTATCAGACCCACGACCAGCTTCAGCGCCAGCAGAAAAGTATTTGATGCCACCGATATGGATGCTGCTTTGACTTTTCGATCCATTGCGATAACCTCTCACCTGTTCCCAAATTACCCATATCAACCGAAGGAAAAGTCTCATATGCCGCATAACCAGGATTTGATATGATCTATAAAGCCGCACACCTGATAACGATATCCGGCGACCCCATAAAGCAGGGCGAAATCCTGATAAAAGATGGCATTATCTGTGATCTTGGAGTCGGTCTGTCTAAAAAATACCCCGATGAACCAATAAGTGACTACAACAACTGCGCGATCCTGCCCGGGTTCGTAAATGCGCACTCCCACGTAGACTATACTTGGAGCCGCAATCAGTATGATGCGCTCAATCTTTGGGACTGGATAGGACGTGTCGGCTATAAATCGGGTAGACAGCCTGATTATAATGCTGCGCTCGACTCAGCAATTTACGGTTCTGCAGAGTGTGCTTGCTCAGGAATCACATGCCTGGGAGATTCGACATTTACAGGCGCAGCAGCAGAAGCAATGAGCCTTATCGGGCTGCGCGGCACAGCATATTGCGAGCTTTTCGGGCAGAGCATGGGTGATAACTATGTTCAAGATTATGCCATAATGCTAGACAATATATATGCTTTGAAGACCAAATCGTCCGCCATTGTGGGAGTCGGCTTGTCGCCGCATACAGTCTATACATCGAACATGGAAGTGCTTGAATTATGCGCCGGGTCATGCGCTGATAAAGGCATCCCAATCGCTCTACATCTGGCTGAAACACATGCAGAAGCTGATTACACGATGTATGGCACGGGTCCTATAGCAGAATGGCGAAAGCGCTTGGACAGGCCGCCAATGATAACCGGTCTCTCCCCTACCCTTACACTGCAAAAATCTGGTCTGCTGAGAAAAGGCGTAAGTCTGGCACACTGTGTTCATGTCTCTGATGAAGAGATTGAGTTGATTGCTCACTCCGGCGCATCGGTAGTGCACTGTCCAAGGTCAAATGCGTATCTCGGCTGTGGGATCGCGCCGGCAACGAAATTCATGGCGGCGGGTGCAGCAGTCGGCCTTGGCACGGACAGTGAAGGAAGCTGCATGCGCTTCGATTTTTTTGAGGAGATGAGGTTTGCTCTGGCAATTGCCCGTGCAAACAGGCAGGATGCGGCTGCGTTGACGGCGAATGATATTCTGAGACTGGCAACAATAGGCGGAGCGGAAACGCTTGGGCTTGACAAACTCGTAGGAACGATTGAGGTTGGTAAGCGCGCAGATATCATAGCCATAGATCTCAGCGATACACTGCCGGATGAGGATTTGTTTCTCGCAGTTATATCTCGAAGTCCATCGGATGTAACAATGGTCATGGTCGATGGAGTGGAGATAGTGAAAGGCGGCAGGCCGGTCAAGATCGATATGGACGAATATAAATCTAAACTCAGCGCTCGGAGCAGTTGACTTGGGCAAAGGAAAAAACAGATTTGTCACGATAGTGGTAGCTGTAGTGGGAGCAGTAGTAGTAGCGGCTCTTCTGCGGTTTAATTTCGCCGCCACCAGCTACAATCAATATCTGGTCGGCAACCTGATCGGGATATTTTGGATCCCGATGCTGACGATGCTGTTTTTCTTTGGTGAGGAGCCGGACAAATTCGGGTTTTCACTAGGTTCGTGGCGGCGGATATGGATAGTCCTTGTGATTGCATTCACCGGGCTGTTTTTCATGATGCTCTATGCAAGCCGGATGCAGGGCTTCCAGGACTACTATCCGATATTCAGGCGATATCCCGACTTTGCGAGCGCATTTGCCGGTTACCCTCAGACAAACCCGTTTCTGGTGGCGCCGATGATGATGCTATATGCAGAACTCAGCTACGGCATGTACCTCTTCTGCTGGGAGTTTTTCTTCAGGGGATATCTGCTCTTTGGACTGCAGAGATCGATCGGCTGGTCCGCAATTCTTGTGCAGGCGGCTGCCTTTGGAATTTTGCATGCCGGCAAGCCCGGCATTGAAGTTATTGCATCGTTTGGTGCCGGATTGATTCTAGGTATCATAGCTTTGAACGCAAAGTCATTCGTGCCGGGGTTCGTATTGCACTGGTTCGCATCGATAACATTCGATTTGATGATAGTTGCCGGACGGCCGCACAGTGGCTGACGTAATTGCTCACATATAGTGAGCAGTTACGTGGTTGACATCGCCTTATAGGGGATGTATACTTTTGAAACTTCAGACAGGAGGAGCGAAATTGGAGGGTATCCGTCTAGAGACAAATATTCATGATATTGACGGGATGAATGTATTGGACGTGACAGGGGAAATCGATGTCTACACTGCTCCCCAGTTCAAGGAGGCAATCAACTCCGTACTTTCCGGTGGTCAGAAGCATCTTATCATAGACTTTGCGCAAGTAACTTACATGGACAGCAGCGGGTTCGGCGCACTGCTCTCAGCAACGAAGCGATTGAAGCCTATCGGCGGGACCGTTAATCTAATCAAATGCAATGGCTCAATAGACAGGATATTGAAAATCACAAGGCTCAACACCGTGTTTGGAATATACGGCAGCATCGAAGAAGCGCTGGAAGCTGTGAAAGCGGTTTAGCATAACACGATGAACAAAGTCCTTTTCGTGTTTTCGTGATAAAAGATATTTTTCTATTTAGCCGATCATCTTGACCCAGCACTGTCTGTTTCTGGGGCCATCGAATTCAGCGAAATAGATCGCCTGCCATGTGCCCAGCTTCAGACGCCCGTCTTCGATAATCGCAATCAGCGACGGAGCAATTAGGCTCGACTTTACATGAGAGTCCGAATTTCCCTCCACATGACGGTATCCCGCACGCTCGGGGATCACTTTTGCCAGCGTTTCCAACAGATCGGTTACTACATCGGGATCGGCATTTTCGTTCATGGTGACCCCGGCTGTGGTGTGCGGCACGAATATGCATACGAGGCCGTCCTTGAACCCGGCTTCATTCACACATTTTTGTACCTGAGCAGTTACATCCACAAACTGGTGTCTTTGAGTTGTCCTGACCGGAAATATCTCCATGACTATTGCTCCATAAAATCTAGTCTTCGGTTGTCGGTCGTGATTATGAATCGACAATACGACCGCACCTAGCCCGCATTATTCACACTTTTCGTGAATAATGCTCTCAGAGACCCGGATTATGCAGTAAGCGCAGCATAATCCGGGCTAGCCTTATATTGAGGACTTCGACACTCGTTGTGTTCTTCCTGCCCAAATTTCCATGCACACGAAGGTCAAAAGAGCAGTTCGGCATAAGTTAGTGCATGGTTTTCAAATCGCCAAAGCACGGAATATTGGAAACACCTATCCCGGATTATGCAGCAAATGCATAATGCGGACTATATAGTTTTGAGAGGTATAAAGTGAGTAAGGTTCATTTCGCTTCGGCTAAACTTCGGCAATTGCGCGCGGATGCCAGTCTGCCTGCAAAATTCAATAGAATGCTCGAGAGCTACCCGCTCAAGGACATGTTCGGCGGCAAAACCGTCGCTATTAAGATGCACCTGGGCAGTCACTACGGCTACACAACAATCCCACCGTTATTTGTGAGGATGCTGGTGCAGGAGATCAGAAATGCCGGAGGAAACCCGTTTGTAACGGACGGCACGCCCGCTATACCCAGCGCCATCGCGCGGGGATATACGCAGGAAGTATTGGAAGCGCCGATAGTGCCCGCAGCCGGGCTGAACGAACACTATTATGTGGATGTGCCGATAGACTATCTCAGCCTGAAGAGCGCACAGATGTGTGGTGAGATATATCATGCCGACGCCATGATTGTCTACAGCCACGGCAAAGGCCACGGCCACTGCGGATGGGGCGGCGCTATTAAAAATATCGCTATGGGAAACTATACCTGCAAGACCCGCGGCGATATCCATGCGCTAATAGACACCGAATTTGAGTGGAATGAGGCTGCATGCACACACTGCTATCTGTGCCGTGATAACTGCCCGACCGGCGCTCTTACATTCGATGCGCAAAATAAGATGAACATATTCATGCACCACTGCCGTTTTTGCATGCACTGCGTCACCGCCTGTCCCCAAAAGGCAATTAAGATCAACTTTGAGGGCGTCAGGCAGTTTCAGACGGGTATGGCAAAAGTTACCAAGGCATGTCTGGACACATTTGAGACGGGCAGTGTGATGTTCATCAACCATGTGACCAACGTCACGCCGTTTTGCGACTGTTGGGGATTTTCCTCTCCCGCAATTGTACCGGATGTGGGGATATTTGCAGGAACAGATATAGTATCAGTCGAACAGGCGTCAATCGATTCCGTGAAGACAGAAAATTTTATCGAAGGCTCCCTGCCCCATCCGCTCATTGTCCGCGATGACATAAACGGTCATCTCTTCCACAAGATCCACAGCAAGGACCCATATCTGCAGTGCGAGGAATCAGCCAAGATAGGGCTGGGCAGCCAGGAGTATGAGATTGTCGAGGTGGAATGATGTGTTTGAGGGTTTGATAGTCTGATGGTTTGATGGTTTGATGGTTTGATAACTTCCGATGGTTTGATAAATTTTGATGGGTGGCGATCTCCGAATCGCCACCCTCTGCCAGCTGGGGTTTACAAACCCCAAAAATTTCTATTTTTATTGTTCCGGAGTGTCTGCTTTTTTCTCAGAGGCTGCCTTGTATTTGTTCAGTCTGTCTTCCGCCCATTTCCTGGTCTTTTCTGACAAATTGGGATTTGTTTGCAAGATATCAATGGCCTTTGTCTGATACTCAATGGCCTTGTCAATCTCGCCCTTGCCGAATTTGGCCTCGGCCAGGGCTGAGAGCGCATATGGGTTCGATCCATGTGGTCCCAAAACGTCAATGGATTTCTGAGCAAGCGCCTCGACCTTGTCATAGTCGGGATTTTTACATCCGAGCAGAGATTCCGCCATTCCCGCCAGGTAACCAGTGTCCTCTTTGTACATACCTTCGGAAAGCTTGAGAGCATAATCGGCTGCTGCGGATTCATCAGACTTGAGCAGAAAGCGGAACCTGTATTGCACAACTCTGCTTTCATATTCAGGATTCGTGGAAAGCACACGGTCAATCTCAGCGACTGCTTCTTTGTTCTGTTCCTTCTTTGCAAGCTCAAATGCCTTCGCAAAAAGGTTATTGAACTTTTCTTCTTCTGCAATCCGCGCCTTATGCTTCTCGGCTTCGGTTTTCATATCAAACTGTCCGGATAGAATATCTTCCAGATATTTGTCGAGTGACATCGGGTGAGTAATCATGGCAATCCTGCCGTCTTTGCCGATCACGAAAGACGTCGGTATACCATTTGAGCCGGAGGCTTTCATCCATGTGTCAGCCATTGTTCCCTTGAGATCGTCAAGAGCCACTTTATAGGCCATTTTGTCTGCTTTTTCTTTGACAAAATCCGCTATCCTCTTTTCATAGTTAGCCTGAGTTTTGTCATTACGTGTATCCCATATGTTCACGCCAATAAACGTGACTTTATCTTTGTATTCTTTCGCAAGTTCGGTCAAGTGAGGAATGCTTTGAATACATGGACCACACCATGTCGCCCAAAACTCTACCACATACACCTTGTCATTCTCGAATTCACTGACAGGTCTGCCTTTGACCCACTTCGAGACCTTTAGCGCCGGCGGCTTGTCGCCAATATTGAGCGTGGCTGCCTGTGCAACACATACGGCGTAAAGGATAGCTAACACGACTAATACGGCTGTACACTTTTTCATCTTACCCCCCCGAACTGCATGACGCTGCAACCAGACTCTTTATTACAAATCTCTGGAAACTATCTTTTCTCGTGCATATTCTCTCGATACTCGTCTTCGAGAACGCTCATCATCACGAAATCATGATATTTGTGGTTATAGTAATAGCCCTCTCTCTGAATGCCCTCGCGTCTGAATCCGTTCTTTTCATAGAACCTGACAGCATCCTCATTGAAACCTGCTACCCCAACAGCTACTCGATGAAACCCCAGATAGCCGAATGCATAGTTCAACAGGAGTTGCATTGCTTCAGAGCCATAGCCTTTGCCCTGCGCGTCGCGTTCTCCTATTATCATGGTCAGGTCTGTAGTCTTCCAGGCATGGAACATGCGCAGCAGTCCGCACTCACCGATCACCGCATTATCTTCTTTGAGTGCAATCGCAAACCATATTCGCTGCTCATCTTTGCAAATATCTTCGAACCACTGCTCGGCCTTTGCCATATTATATGGCTCAGTCACACAAATTTTACCGCGAAGCTCAGGGTCGTTATACCACTTGCGTATATGATCCAGGTCATCTCTTTCAAACGGTCTGAGGTATATTCTTTTACCAATCAGGAATGCGCTGGGGTCCATCATCAAATCTCCTGTCAATATCTTATGGTGACTGAATTATACATGCAACGCCGTTTATCCTGTTTTCGCTACATGTCCGCAAGATAAGCTTTTGCCGTCTCTTCGCTGATGATGCCCTCACAGGCCATACGATTGATCTCATCGGCCATGCGCATGCAGTTTTCAGGCAGGGGCATTCTCCTAGAAAAGATATCTGCGCCTTCGGCAATCGCATTCCTCATCTCTTCGTCAGGAACCAACACACTGAACGCTGCGATGCGTCCACCACCGATTTTGGGTACCAGGCGCTGGCATGACACACACCTGATCATATCAGCGAGCGCCTTTCGATAAAACGGACGTGTGTGTTCCGGGAATACATCTCCTATCCGCCGGATTGCTTCCTCAGGTGAGTCTGCATGCATTATAACAATGACCAGGTGGCCGGTTTCTGCAGTAGTTATGACAGCCTGCAGATCCTCCAGGGTTTTTACCTCGCTCATGAAAATGACATCCGGGTCCATGTGAATCAATTGCCTGAGTCCCGTGACAGTATCAGGGATATCCAAGCCAACCTCTCTCTGCTGTACGAGTGATTTCTTTGGTGTGAGCCGATACAAAATCGGGTCTTCCAAAGTGTGGATGTTGGCGTTGCTGGTCGCATTGATGTGATCGAGAAGACCATAAGCTGAAGTAGACTTGCCTGAACCTATACGTCCAGAGCAAACGATAAGTCCCCTGGGTGATTTCGCCGCCTCGATTAGTCCCTTCGGCAGCCTCAACATTTCGACAGACGGAACTATGGTAGGAATCAAGCGGACGGATATACTTATCCCGCCCGAAACTCGGGCTGCGCATATCCGTGCAGAAACATCGCCAAAAGTCATCGACCTTTCAACCGCTCCACCGTCGCGCTCTATCGCGTCTATCTTTTCGGCTGATACGACCGCGGAGGCTATTGCTTTGGTCTCACTTGCCGTAAGAGGAGCACTGCCAGTACGCTCCAGCACACCATCTACACGGATCGTAGGCGGTTCACCGGCAAGCAGGTGCAAATCACTTGCGCCGCGCGAATGCGCCATCATAATCAATTTCTCAAGCTCGATTGAAATTTGTTCCGACATTTCGGTCTCCTTTCATAAAGGGAATTCCTGGTCGTTGAGATCTTTTCGATCAGGTTCATCGCCTTGGACATAACCAAGCAGCAAGTCTCTCAGTCTGGCCCTGGCATCAAACAGGCGGCGCTTTACCGTACCCAGAGGCACATCGAGGATATCCGATATACTTGCGCAGTTCATTTCCTCAAGATAGAACATCTCGACTGCATCTCTATGGATATTTGGAAGCAACTGCAGAGCTTTGCGGACCACCATGCGCAGTTCTTCGGCTTGCAAACGATCTTGGGCAGAGCACTCACCTGAAGCAGACAGATCATTCTGTTCAACAGGCAGTTCTCGACTTTTACGTAGTATTCTTCCTGCCTGCGAACGGATAATCTGCCTGAACCAGCCGGCAAATGCATCGGGTTCGCGAAGATCGCGCAGATGTGTGATAGCAGTAATGAACGCTTCCTGCACGACGTCTTCAGCAAGGTCATGATCGTCCGTGATTGCAGATGCGAAATCCAGTGCCCATGGCCGAAAACGGCTGACAAGTTCAGCAGCGGCATCATTGTCGCCTGTTTCGCACAGCTTGAGCAGATCGCGCAGCAGAAGCATTGCCTATTGACTCCCTCTATGGTGTTCTATATATAGGAGCCATTTTAAGGCTTGTGGGTTCGATATAGATACAAAAAACGTAGAAATTCGGGGCTGAAGGCTATTCTGGGGCAACGGACTCGAATTTTAAATTAGGGTTTTTCTCTATGACACGTGAAAGTCCCCAATCTCCGTCAAAGAGCACTGCAGGGCGTCCTTCACAGTCTTCGACAAGCCGCGTACCTATCGAGAGCGATATATTGGCGATATCCTCATCACTGCCGATAATCCAGCGCGCATACTTCATGTCCATCGGCTCAAAGATTGTGTCCACATTATATTCACTCTTGAGCCTGAAAGATATCACGTCGAACTGCAGTCTGCCGACCACTGCCACTATCGGTTCTCGCGTGGAGCCTGCGCCTGCCGCATAGAATAGCTGCACAGCGCCCTCGGCCTTGAGCTGTTCCAGACCATTGCGGAATTTTTTGTAATTCGAAGGATCGGGACAGCGGAGTGTGCCGAAATGTTCAGGAGCAAACCTGGGAATTCCGCCGAATGTGACCGGACCGTTCGCGCTGACGCAATCGCCAATCGCAAACGCGCCGGGGTTCACCAGACCCAGGATATCACCCGGATATGCTTCCTCAACCGTGTCTCTGTCCCTGGCAAAGAGTTTATGCGGCCTCGACAGCCGCATCTTTGTGCCGAGTCGGGAGTGATGGACCTGCATGTCCTTCTCGAACTTGCCGGAACATACTCTTAAAAATGCGACACTGTCCCTGTGTTTGGGGTCCATGTTTGCCTGAATTTTGAAGACGAAGCCGGTGAAGTGCGGATATTCCGGCTCAATCATACCCTGAGCGGCTTTTCTGGCGCACGGCGGAAGACCCAACTTCAGGAATGAGTCGAGAAAGAGCCTCACGCCGAAATTGTTGACTGCGCTGCCGAAGTATACGGGAGTGAGCTTGCCGGTGCGCAGCAGTTCTGCATCAAACTCATCACCAGCCATATCCAGTAGTTCCATCTCCTCAAGAAACCTGGCATGCGTCTCTTTATCCACCAGTTTCGCACATTCGGGACTGTCTGGGTCGGTCACAATAACAGGCGCGCGCTTAGCGCCATGCTCAGTCCGTTCAAAGAGGTGCATCTTGCGATCATGGCGATCATACACTCCACGGAAATTGGAGCCATTACCCAATGGCCAGTTCATAGCATGGGTCGCTATACCGAATACCTTTTCAAGCTCATCTAGCAGGTCCAGCGGATCGCGCGAAGGTCGGTCCATCTTGTTGATGAGCGTGAAGATCGGGATTCCGCGCATCCTGCAGACCTCAAAGAGCTTGCGCGTCTGCGGCTCGATCCCCTTTGCTGCGTCTATGAGCATCACTGCATTATCGGCAGCGGTAAGTGTGCGGTATGTGTCCTCGCTGAAGTCTTCATGACCCGGCGTATCCAGCAGATTCAGAACATGGTCCTCGTAGTCGAACTGGAGCACAGTCGATGTGACGGATATCCCCCTCTGCCGCTCGAGTTCCATCCAGTCAGACGTGGCATGCCGCTGGTCCTTTTTTGCCCGAACCGAACCGGCCAGATCGATTGCGCCGGAATATAGAAGCAGTTTTTCTGTAAGGGTGGTCTTGCCCGCATCCGGGTGAGATATGATTGCGAATGTCCGACGTCTGCGGATTTCATCGCGGAAACTGTCAGCCAAAACAAACTCCATAACACACAAAAAATCGCCTTTCCTGCCGCCTTGACGGGAAAGACTAATATTATTATATCATAAACAGCCGCACTATTCGGAATTTGCAGGAATGCAAAGGAACCGTTCAGTTCTGCTGGCGCAAATATGGCTCGGCGGGAGTTTTGTCCTTCCAATAGTGAGCTTACTGGGAGGGCGAGGCTCCCGCCGAGCCAAAAATTCCAGATGACTGAGTCTCTCGGATGCAAAGAATATCAATATGTTTTTGCGCTCATGCAAAGCGCTCACATTCGGCTAGTTCAATTGCGATTAAGATAAAAATGCAGGCGAAATTTCCTGGGCAATTGCTTCCGGTCTACAAATTAACTCTTAGTTTTTGACGATCCAAAGCAGTTGGTCTCTTGACAAAGCAATAATTGGCGTGGAGAATGTTATTGTAGGTCACAGCGATGTGAAGAGGCTGACCCCGAGTGTCAGGAGTACCCCTATGTCCGATAAGCTGGAAATCAAGGTGTGCGTGGGCAGTTCATGCCACGTCAAAGGCGGCAGCAAGACCCTGAGAACCCTTGAGATGCTGATAGAACGAGAGCACCTCGACGGCAAAGTGGAACTCAAGGCCGACCTGTGTCTCGGCAACTGTCTGGACGCTCCCAATGTCGTCGTCAATGGTGAGGTCCATGGCGGAGTTACGCCGGATAAGACCGAGAAATTCTTCAATGACGAGATTCTGCCGCGGGTGCAATCGTGAATAATTCCATCATCACTACCGATAAGGCCAAGTGCAGAGACTGCTACAGGTGCGTCAGAGTCTGCCCGGTAAAGGCGATCAGGATAGCCGACGGCCAGGCGCGTGTCGATGCGGAAAAATGCATATTGTGCGGCACATGCGTGCGTGAATGCCCTCAACAGGCCAAACATGTGCGCGATGACCTGCAGAAAGTCATGCAAATCCTTGCCTCGCCGGACAAAAAAATAGCGTCGGTGGCTCCGTCATTCCCGGCATCATTCGGCGATTATGGCGGCGGCCTGCTCCCCACTGCACTAAAGAAGCTCGGGTTCGATTTGGTGACCGAGACATCAGTCGGCGCTGAACTGGTTGCTCAGGCCACGGCGGAATTGATGGATAAAACAAAGACAACGACATGGGTGACGTCGGCATGCCCTGTGGTGGTCTGTTATATGGAGAAGTACCACCCGGATGTATGCTCGAATATCACGCCTATTGCCTCGCCCATGATTGCACATGCAAGGTACCTAAAAAAGAAATACGGCGACGATGCTAAAGTGGTGTTTATTGGCCCATGCTCAGCCAAGAAAGGCGAGGCTGATGAAGAAATGGAGCACAGTGTGGATGCGGTGCTCACATTCGAGGAACTGCATCAGGCTCTGGCCGATGCAGGGATAAAAAAGAGCGCTCTGGAGCCGACACCATTCGATGATGTGCGTCCAAAGAACGCCCAGCTCTTCCCATTGGAAGGCGGCCTGGCAAAGACTGCATCCATTGCTTCCGGTCTGCTGCGTGAAGATTTCATTACACTCTCCGGCAGCAAGCATGTCGTCGAAATGATCGACCATCTGTCGGATAACACGCCTGTCAGGCTCTTTGAAGCGCTGTTTTGCTCGGGAGGATGCATAAATGGCGCATGTATGGGTCCGGCAAAAGATATATATGCCCGACGGAACAAGGTCCTTCAATATCACAAGAGAAAGACCTATGAAGCCGAGAAAGAATTCGATATTGCCGGCGCTCCCATGGTCGATCTGAAACGCGATATCAGCCCGCGCACACTGCCTCAGCCGCAGTTCAGTGAGGCGGCGGTCAAAGCCGTGTTGGCCGAGACTGGAAAGCATACCGTTGAAGATGAGCTTAACTGCGGCGCATGCGGTTACCCGTCGTGCAGAGAAAATGCAATGGCAGTGCTTTCTGGAATGGCCGAAAGAAGCATGTGTCTGCCTTGGATGAGACGCCTGGCCGAACGCAAAACCGACCAGATCATCGATAACAGTCCAAACGGCATTGTTATGGTCGATGCACAGTTCAACATAGTCTCGTTCAACCCTGCGTTTGCAAGGATGTTCAGCGCCACAGACAAACTTGTCGGCAGACCGATAAGCCTGCTGATGGACCCTGAGGACTTTGAAAAAGTGGCGGCTGAGGTTGTGCCGAGAATAAACGGTAAGGTGGTTTCTTTGCAGCAGTATAGCATAGTCGCAAGCGAGAGCATATACCGGCTCGAAGGCGAAAATGTAATGATCGGCATCTTCGTCAACCTGACCAAGAGTAAGGAAGAGGAAGACCGTATCGCTCGAATGCGCGCAGAGACTCTCGAAGGTGCGGAGAGCGTGATCGAAAAGCAGATGAGAATGGCCCAGGAAATCGCAAGTATCCTCGGTGAAACAACAAGTGAAACCCGTGTCCTGCTGCGCAAACTTACGCAGTTGGCGCAGGATGTGGAAGAGAGTAAATAGAGTTTGAAAGTCAAAAAGTTTGAAAGTCAAAGATACGCTCATTTTGACTTTTCGACCTTTTGACTTTTTGATTGTACATATATGAAGCAGTATACGGTTGATGTAATAGGCAAGAATTTCTCCAAAAAGGGCGAGGACACATGCGGCGACTCGTTCAAAGTCTTTCGCGCGTCTGATTCAACAGTCATCGTGCTTTCGGACGGTTTGGGCAGCGGCGTTAAGGCAAATGTGCTTTCAACTCTTACTGTTGAGATAGTCGGCGGCCTTGCCAGCGGCAACTTAAGTACGCATGAGATGGTCGAAACTCTGGTTGCGACTCTGCCGGTCTGCAAATGGCGCGGCATCGCATATTCAACTTTCTCGATCCTGCGAATTTATGATACTGGCCAGGCAACCCTTGTCGAATATGACTCGCCCGTTTCGTTGAGGCTCAGAGGCGGTGTCAAGGTCAGCCCCGCAATCGGCTCCGAGGTCGATGTCCTCGACAAAACGATCCGTGAGACACACTTCAAGCTGAGGCCGGGTGACGTAATACTGCAGATGTCGGATGGGATTATTCATGCGGGTGTTGGGACGACCATGCGCATGGGCTGGCAGGAAGAGGGTGTCCAGAGTTATCTAAGCCATGTCGCCTATCTCGCCGAGAGTGATCCTGAAAGACTGGCTGATATTGTCCTCAAGCAGGCAAGCGAGTTGTGGGAGTCATCTCCGGGCGATGACGGCACGGTGGTCGCCACCAGATATCGCAAGGCGCGCAATGCTGTGGTAATAACCGGTCCTGCCGGTGACCCGAAAGACATGCCTCGAATGATAAACGAATTCCTTTCCACCCCCGGGATAAAAATAATCGCCGGAGGTACGACATCGCACCTGGTTGCAGAAAAGCTCGGCAAAGAAGTCGAGATCGAGCTGAAATATCTCGACACGGGTCTTCCGCCCACCGCTCAGATCGAAGGCATAGACCTGGTCACCGAAGGCATGCTCACGCTTAACCGTGTGGTCGATTATATAAAGCGCGGCGTGCCGGATGACGATGAGAATGCCGCAACTGACCTGCATGACCTCTTAAAATCATGCGACGGCATAACGTTTATGGTCGGCACTGCTCGCAATGCAGCGCATCAAAATGCCAATTTTCCCCCGGAAATGCTCCTGCGGAGATCAGTCGTTGAGACACTTGCCGCATTGTTGAGAGACGAAGGCAAGACTGTCGAAGTAAGTTATTACTAAGTAAATCACGGTTGGCCGCTTGCATACCACTATAGTTTTTCACACCAGTACAACCACATGCACTAAGCAATTTACTGACCGTAAATATTGATTAGTGCATGAATCTATTCAATCGACTGAAGCAAGGTGATATCGCTCTACAAGGTTTGCGACAAGAAACCATTGCTGACCGTTTCTGACATATACCTCCAGACGTGTCGGCACCTGCAATAATGCTCCGCTACGTTCTTTGGCGCTTATTATTGCGCAGGCCACTGCGATATTTGGGGTTGCAATAACATCTATGCTTTTTATGTCAACCGATGATAAATCGAGAGCATTCCTACTCTCAGCGACCTGCTTGCCCATTACTTCTTGGAAGTTCTTTTTGCTGACCAGAGTCACCTTATTCTGCGTGCGTCTATATGAAAAGAAGCCCAATGGGCAGACTATTTCCTGTAAACTGTCTATATCGCCGTTTTTCAGGATTTCCATTTCTTTCCTGAGGATGTCTTTTATCGGCTGTGGATAACTCAGAAAACCAGTAGAGCCGGAGGGTGTCAAAGTTGCTTCCAATTTTGCACCAGTAAGTCTTGATGGAGCATTCAGCTCAATCTCGGAACCTGATCTTTGGATCAGCAGGCCTACATCAGACTTGTGTTTTTTGTTGATAATATTCGTTGGGGTATCGCTGAATACGGCTGGATCAATATCCTCGCCATTGCAAGAAATAATGATGTCCCCAGCCTTCAGCTGTGCCTTATCCGCAGGCGAACCTGGTTCAACAGACGTAACTGTTATTCTGGCATTCATTATTGCAGGCATGCCAAAACAGACTTTCCAGCGCGCATCTCTTTTTACGGCAATAACAAATTGCTTGCTGTTGACTGTCTTGCCATTGTTGAACTTGTCGTTGACAACCATGCGTATGAATGCAAGGTCGTTTTTCATTGCTATGTGCCGCTCAGTTATTGTCCGAGACCGAAGACCTCCTGCCTGCCAGATCTGTCTTTGTATGGCCATGAGAACATTATCTTTAGTTAGAACGAAGGCACCTTCCGCAGGTTCAGGATGATCTCCAATGAGCAGCAAGCCCTCATCGGAATATTGTGCCCCAAGCAGCTCAATATCATGAAGCGCATGAGCACTCTGGATGTTGTTCAGCATCGCGTTTATGGCATCAATATCATCGGCATATGCAATGCCAGTGAAGAAGCAGACTGCAAACAGCACCAAAACAAACCTCAACAACGATGTGATCCTCCATGCTGATAAAATTTTGAGTCCGAGTTAGACGCTCATGGATTAATTACCGTACGGCGGAAATGTTTCGGAAGCATCCACACTCATTCTTGCTTTTGACGGCCTTATTTGTACAGGTTTTGGACGAACCATTATCCGTCGATGATCACAAAATCTATGGGTCAAGATTAAATACCCGACCCCTATATCCATGAGCGAACCAGCGACATAGTTAAGCCATCTATTTTCACTTCAGACTTAAAAATCTCGCCGCTCGGGTAATCAAAAAGTATTATGATGCTGCCGACATCCTGCCTGGCATCACTTAACGACGAGACGAGTTTGGTAATCGTACCGTTGATTTTCAGGTACTTGATATCACCGAGCTCACCTTTGTCCGAAAGCATGTAGTCGATTGTGATGCTGTCCGATCCCTTTACAGTCCATTTATCACCGATCTTCAGTTCACGGTCGGGAAACTCCAGTCCCAACCAACAATATGCGTATGCACCTGCTTTGCCGAAGAGCACATTCATGTTTTTATCAATTTCGATATCGCTTACTTTTCCCTGCGGCGCTCGTGAATAGCTCATAGTAGCATTGCCTATCGGTCCTTGATATGCACTTGATTTGTTGCCACCGCTTATGAAATCCAATGTCACATTGCCCTCACGCACCGCATATGAGAGCATGGCGGCATTATCCTTAGCGGCAGTCACAGTCTCGACGAACACCGGCCAAGCGTGAACACTCAACGTACCACCGTCTGCCTTTGGATCCTCTAGATCTATCTCGGCCTTATATGCTCGCTTGTTCGTCTCGCTGTCCTTGAATTCTAACTTATATGAGATTGCAGCATTCTGCTCGTCTGCCGGTTCTTCTTCTGCGGCATATACCGACGTCATTATCAACATCACGGCGAAAGCCAATTCAAATACTAGTCGAAAAACTTTTCCCACAATATTGCTCCTCTATATTTTATAGGTCGTGCAACGCACGTCAGTGCTGATACATTCTGTGAACTGTGTTAAAATTCCTTTCTGATTGACACCAACAATGCAGATGTTGACCAACCGCTATCCAAAAACTACAATATCACCTGTATATCTTAACGTATTACTAACAAAGATATGGTTCAATATACGTGTGCTGTCGGGGAGTGATCTCAATGCCAAATGAAAAAGTGTTGATAGTCGACGATGAGGAAGACATTCTGAGGCTGGTCGAGTATAACCTCGCAAAGGAAGGATATTCGACCGAAACCGTCACCACCGGTGAACTGGCTCTAATTGGAGCACGGGCGAGCCTGCCTGACCTGATTCTCCTCGACCTGATGCTGCCGGGTGTGGACGGCTTGAACGTGTGCCGGATTTTGCGCTCCGACCCTGTCACAAAGGCAATCCCGATAATCATGCTCACTGCCAAGGGTGAAGAGTCGGACATAGTGGCAGGCCTCGAACTCGGCGCGGACGACTATATAACCAAACCTTTCAGCCCCAAAGTGCTCATAGCGCGCGTGAAGGCAGTGCTTCGCAGAGAAAAAACCGAACCAGCAACAGAGTCGGACATAATCACGATCCATGATATTCGCATCGATCCAGGCAGGCATGTCGTCACTATTGGCTCCGAGACAATCGAACTCACTCTCACCGAGTTTCGCATTCTCCATGCTCTCGCCAGGCGTCCGGGATGGGTATTTACCAGGTATCAGATTGTCGAGTGGTCGCGTGGCGAGGACTCCGAGGTAACGGACCGGTCAGTGGACGTGCACATCGTCTCGCTGCGGCGAAAGCTCGGTGATGCAGGCAAACACATTGAGACAGTACGCGGAGTCGGTTACAGACTCAAGGAGTAGATAATGCGCAGGAAACCTCTGGTTTGGAAGCTCTTCCCGGTATATTTTCTCATTACTCTCGCTTCCGTGCTGCTCGTCGCTCTATATGCATCCAATTCACTGCGCGAGTTTTACTATTCTCAGGTTGAATCCGACCTTGGAGTCAGGACCAAATTACTTGAAAATGAGTTGGGTTCCGTATATATATCCGGTTCGACCGATAATCTTCAGCGCGATGTAAAGCGTCTGTCAAAGACTTCGCTCACACGTATCACTGTGATATCGCCGGCCGGAAAAGTAGTGGCGGATTCCGAATCGGACCCGGCAAAAATGGAAAATCACTCCGACCGGCCTGAATTTCAAGATGCGCTTAAAGGCAAGGTTGGGACAGCGCGGCGTTTAAGCCCGACTTTGCACCTGACAATGGTCTATCTTGCAGTGCCGATCAAGGACGGTGGGCGCACTGTCGGAGTCATACGCACAGCGCTTGCCGCAACGGCTCTCGACGCCGCTCCAGACACGATTTACCGTCACATATTTATTGGAGCCTTTCTCATCACATTGTTCGCTGCGGTTGCCAGCCTGCTGGCGGTACGCTGGATCGATAAACCTCTGCTGAAGATGAAAGAAGCGGCAGGCCGGTTTGCCAATGGTGATTTCAGTTCGCACATGCCCGCATCCGATATAGAAGAATTTGCCAGTCTTTCTGACACTCTCAACCAAATGGCCGCTCAGCTCGATACACAAGTTCGCACTATCACGCAAAAGTCGAGCGAGCAGCAGGCAATACTATCGAGCATGAAAGAAGGAGTCATAGCGATAGACAATGAGGACAGACTGCTGATTTTGAACCCCATGGCAGAGCGGCTGCTTGGGGTCGATCTGGGTTCAGTCAAGAGCAAGACCATTCAGGAAGCAATACGAAATGCCGAGCTGCAGAAGTTCTTCGAGAAGGCTCACATCAGTCCGGCTCCTGTGACGGACGAGATAGTCTTTCGACCAGGCACATTCATTCAGGCCATGGCGACCCCTCTGCTGGATGCGAACGACAAAAAGATAGGTGTGCTGGTCGTCCTGAACGATATCACGCAGACGCGGAGTCTTGAGAATATGCGCAAGGAGTTCGTTGCCAACGTCTCCCACGAACTCAAGACCCCCATCACGTCCATCAAGGGTTTTGTGGAGACACTCCGTGAGGGAGCGATAAAAGACCCGGACAAGGCTGGTGACTTCCTCGATATTATTTCCCGGCAGTCCGAAAGGCTTGACGCAATCATTGATGATCTTCTGGCGCTTTCACGGATCGAGCAGAGGATCGAATCGAAAGAGATCGAGATGAAGACGGGGAGCATTAAGGATTTGATCCTTGCCGCCATGGTAAGTCTACAGCCCAAGGCAAATGAGCAGGATGTGACGGTCAACTTTGAATGCGACGAAGACATATCCGTGCGCATGAATGCACCTCTGCTGGAGCAGGCGGTCACAAATCTCATAGACAACGCCATAAAATACAGCCCCGGCGGAAGTGTGACGATCAAAACTCAGAAAACGGATCATGAAGCGGCGATACGGGTAATTGATACGGGTGTAGGGATCGAGCCGGAACATATACCCAGACTCTTCGAGCGGTTCTACCGTGTGGACAAGGCCAGAAGCCGCAAAATGGGCGGCACAGGGCTCGGGCTGGCCATCGTCAAGCACATAGTGCAGGCTCACAATGGCAGGACCGAAGTGCTGAGCAAGCCCGGCAGCGGCAGCACGTTCTCGATAATCCTGCCGCTCGGGTAAATTCATACAAACCTTGCGGCTTCCTTACACTATCTTAACAATCGGGCTGTAATCTTAGCAGTAAGTAAATTACGCCCATAAACTTGTATTAGAGATTGCACTTTAACATATACGGATTCTATGCCGAAAAGTGCAATTTACTTAGCGTAAATTGCTTAGATGGTTTGATAATGGAGGCGATTGTATGGATCGACGTGTCATGCACCTAATTCTTGTGGCAGCGTCTGCAGCCATTGTGATCTGCGGATGCGGTAAAAAGGGTCCCGTGGCAGTCAATGGCGGGAAGTCAGTCACCGTAAACGGCGCGGGAGCCACATTCCCCTACCCCGTATATGCACTTTGGGCGGACAAATATCATCAGGTCACCGGCGTCAAGATCAACTATCAGTCCATAGGCTCCGGCGGAGGCGTGCAGCAAATCGTAGCAGGCACTGTCGATTTCGGCGCATCCGATGCACCTCTGACGGCCAAAGAACTCGATAAGGCGGGTCTCATTCAGTTCCCGATGATTATGGGTGGGGTCGTGCCTGTTGTCAATGTGAAGGGGGTCACGCCCGGAAAGCTGAACCTTTCGCCCGAGACTATCTCAGGCGTCTACCTCGGCAAAATCAAGAAGTGGAACGATCCGGCCATAGTCGAAGAGAACCCCGGCCTTACGCTTCCGAATAAGGACATCACTGTGGTCAGCAGAGCCGACGGCTCCGGCACCACATGGATATTTACCAACTACCTCGACAAAATTTCCAAGCAGTGGCACGCGAAGATTGGGTTCGGAAAGTCAGTTGACTGGCCGGTTGGGGTCAGAGGCAAAGGTAATGAGGGCGTGGCCGCATATGTGCAGAGGCTCGACGGCTCCATCGGATACGTGGAATATGCCTATGCCCTGCAAAGCAAGATGACCTACACGAATCTCAAAAACAAAGCAGGAAAAGTTGTTACTCCGTCAATAGATTCTTTCCAGGCAGCCGCAGCTAATGCAGACTGGGCAAATGCTCCCGGCTATTATGTTGTCCTCACTGACCAGCCCGGCGAAGGCAGCTGGCCTATAACAGGCGCGTCATACATAATCATCCATAAAAAACAGTCAGACAAAAAGATCGCGGATGCAATGATCGGATTTTTCGACTGGAGCTATCGGCATGGCGGCGACATGGCCAAGAGACTCGATTACGTTCCAATGCCTGACAGTGTTGTGAAGATGGTCCAGGATAAATGGAAGAGCTGTGGGCTATGAGATATCGGTTGGCAGTCATGCCGGGAGGGCGAGGCTCCTGCCGAGCCTTTGATTTCTGACAACTATGGCAATAAACACTGACACAATAAAACCGGACATAGAACCGGCGGCACCACGCAAGCTGGAGGCGAACCGGCTTTTTAGAAGCATCACAGCCGCCTGCGCAGGCACACTGCTCATTCTAGCAATCGGGATAATATTCGAGCTGTGGCGAAATTCACAGATGGCGATAGGCAAATTCGGCTTCGGATTCCTCACTTCCACAAAGTGGAACCCGGTTTCAGGCGAGTTCGGAGCACTCTCCAGCATATATGGAACGGTGATCTCTACTCTCATTGCCCTGATAATCGCTACGCCTATGAGCGTGGTGGTAGCGCTGTTTCTGGTGGAACTGGCACCAAAGAAGCTAAGCGGGTTCTTCGGGACGGCAATCGAACTGCTTGCCGCGATACCCAGCATCATATACGGCATGTGGGGACTTTTTGTGTTCGCGCCATTTATGGCAAACCATATTCAGCCATGGCTGGGCAAATACCTGGGCTTCAGTTCGCTGTTTCAGGGTCCTCCAATGGGGATCGGAATGCTGACGGCCGGCATGATTCTTGCATTGATGATATTGCCGTTCATATCATCCGTAATGCGCGATGTGCTGCAGATGGTCCCGGCAGTCACCAAAGAGTCTGCATATGGCCTCGGCGCTACAACATGGGAGGTCACCAAAGATGTCTCGATTCCATATGGTCTGCGAGGAATGGTAGGAGCAATATTCCTGGGGCTTGGGCGAGCAATTGGTGAGACGATGGCGGTCACGTTCGTAATCGGCAACGACCACAAACTGGCGACATCTCTATTTGCGAGCGGCAACACGATAGCCTCGACCCTTGCAAATGAGTTCACTGAGGCGTCCGAACCTATATATTTGAGCGCTTTGATCGAGTTGGGACTGGTGCTGTTTCTGATAACAGCGCTCTTTCAGATAGTGGCGCAGATTTGGCTGAAATATGCGGCCAGAGGGAAGGCGGCATGAGAGCACGGTCTGTGACATCACGAAAGCTGACCAACCTGACGGTAACCATCATAGCCGGTTCAGCAGCCGTCCTCGGGCTGTTTATGCTGAGTTGGATACTCATTACAATCGCAGCGCGAGGCTTTGAAGCGATCAACTGGCAATTCTTCACTGACCTGCCTTCGCCTCCCGGATCGAGCGGAGGAGGACTATCCAATGCCATAGTCGGCACGATCATGATTACTATTTTGGCAACTGCGATAGGCGTCCCAATAGGGATTCTGGCGGGAATATATCTGGCCGAGTTCGGACACGAGAGCAAGTTCGCCAACGCTGTCCGGTTCGTGGCGAATATACTTATGGGCGCGCCGTCTATTGTGATCGGGGTGTTTGTTTACACACTCGTTGTAGTCCCGATGAGCGGGTTTTCGGGGTTGGCAGGCAGCATCGCACTGGCAATCATAATGCTGCCAATTGTCACGCGGACCACAGAAGACATGCTCAAACTGGTGCCGAACTCGCTGCGCGAATCGGCTCTGGCACTGGGCGCACCCGAGCACAAAATGATATTTCAGATAATATTTCGAGCGGCCAAAAGCGGGCTTATTACAGGCGTGATACTTGCGGTTGCAAGGGTGAGCGGTGAGACGGCTCCACTGCTGTTTACCACCCTCAACAGCCCATATTGGAGCCTATCGATGGCCAAACCGATGGGCAACCTCACGGTTACAATATTCAACTACGCGATGTCACCATACGCGGATTGGCAGGCAAAGGCATGGGGAGCGTCATTACTGATAACTGCGGGTGTGCTGTTGATGACACTGACGGCACGATTTCTGGTCAAAGACAGGAGAGCGCGCCGATGAACGTCAAGATATCAGTGCGCAATCTCAACTTCTATTACGGCACGCATCAGGCACTCAGGGACAATAACCTGGATATAGCCGAAAACCGGGTGACGGCTATTATCGGGCCGTCCGGCTGCGGCAAATCGACCCATATCAGGTGCTATAACCGAATATATGAGCTGTATAAAGGCCAGTCGGCGACGGGCGAGATCATACTCGACAACAAGAATCTGCTCGATGCAGATGTCGACCTGATCGACCTAAGAATGCGCGTGGGAATGATATTTCAGAGACCAAGCCCATTCCCGATGTCGATATACAACAATGTCGCATATGGCCTGAGGCTGCAGGGCAAAACCAGTAAGAATGAGCTGGACGGACGTGTCGAACAGGCGCTGCGCAAAGCTGCACTGTGGGACGAAGTAGAGGACAAACTGCATGAACCCGGCACTCATCTATCGGGCGGCCAGCAGCAGAGGCTGTGTATAGCCAGGGCAGTTGCAGTCGAGCCGGAAGTGCTGTTGATGGACGAACCGGCGTCTGCAATAGACCCTGTCGGGACCGCCAAGATAGAAGAACTGATTGCTGAACTCAAGGAGCAGTATACGATAGTCATAGTGACGCATAATATGCAGCAGGCTGCAAGGATTTCGGACTACACGGCATTTTTCTTTGAGGGTGAGATTGTGGAGTTCGGGGAAACTAAAGAGATGTTCACACGGCCTCAGAAACAGCAGACTGAGGACTACATCACAGGCAGGTTCGGATAAGATATGCGGGCAGGAATGCCCGAAAAACGACATTTCAAATTATGTCATTCCGAACGAATGTGAGGAATCTGCTTTGCGCACATGTATCCGGTTATGGCTAAGGCTGGGGCTAATGCGATAGGACCGGTTCAAAGCAGATCCCTCGGCTACGCTCGGGATGACTGTATATGCTAGGTTAGACTGTATATGTTAGGTTAGCTTGTCAATAAATAATGCAGGCTGGGCAAGTAATTATTAGCTCGATTTGTGGGGTGTCGTGTTTTGGAATCTGGACTTTCCACTCTCCACGTTCAGCTTACATAAAGGAGCACACAATGAGCACACATTTGCAGCGTGAGATAGATAAACTAAAGAAGAAAATACTATTTATGGGCGCGGAGGTCGAGGACTCTCTGAGCAAGGCCGTCGAATCGCTCGTCACTCGCAACCCTGATCTGGCCGATGAGGTAATAAAGAGCGATGAGGAAATGGATCAGCTCGAAGTCGAGATTGAAGAGGAGTGTCTCAAAATTCTTGCCCTGCACCAACCTGTGGCAATCGACTTGAGATATGTGGTTGCCATCCTCAAAATCAATAACGACCTTGAAAGAATCGGAGACCTCGGTGTCAATATTGCGGAACGGGCGGCATATCTGTCATCACATACTCCGATAGATCTTCCCCTGGACTTCCGCGGCATGGCCGAACTCACCCAGCTTATGCTCAAGCGCAGCCTCGACGCTCTCGTAAATCTGGACACAAACCTTGCCAGGCAGGTCCGAGCATCGGATGATGAGGTTGACGCTATGAACAGGCATATGTATAAGCTTCTGGAAGATTACATTCGCGAAAACCCGGACAGAGTTTCTGAGGCGTTCCATCTGTTATCTACATCGCGCCATCTCGAAAGAATAGCCGACCAGGCTACAAATATAGCTGAGGACGTCATATATATGAGCGAGGGTGAAATTGTGCGTCATCAGCCTGAAGTATTTAATGACATGGGGATTAGATGAGCTTGCCTCCGGGTATGTATGCCTTAGTTTACATCTGGAGGTAAATCGAGATGATACAAGTGGGGCAGCAGGCGCCGGATTTTGAACTCGACGCAGTGATCGACGAAAAGTTCGAGAAAGTCAAACTGAGCACGTATGAAGGCAAATGGGTAGTGCTCTTCTTTTGGCCATTGGACTTTACATTTGTGTGCCCGACCGAGGTAACTGCATTCAGCAAGCGGCTGGATGAATTCAAATCACTCGGCGCAGAAATTCTCGGTGCGAGTATAGACAGCACATATACACACCTGGCATGGACTCAGCAGATTGGGCCTATCCACTACCCGATGCTCTCTGACATAACAAAAGAGGTCAGCCGAGAATATGGGGTGCTGATCGAGGACCAGGGGATCGCCCTGAGAGGGCTGTTTATAATTGATCCAGAGGGCGTTTTGCGATATCAGGTGGTTCACGATCTCAACATCGGTCGCAATGTCGATGAGGTCATCAGGGTAATCAAAGCTCTACAGACGGGCGAGATGTGTCCGGTTGACTGGAATGAGGGCGCCTCTACCCTTGGCAAGGGTTAGGTCAGGGGCCAGCGCAACCTCGTTGATGTCATATAGCGCGAATAGCGGTTTGATGGCGGACGGCAGGTGTTCATCAAATGTGAGTCCCTGCCTCCGCTGCTCATATGGCTCCCAGGAATTTATACGACCTTGCATAGTGCGAACCTCATTTTCAACCATCTCCCATTGGGAAACCACACGCGGATGATTGTGAACCTCGATTATATTCGTGAGCAGCCTGCCGGGATATCGGATCATTTTTCCACGATAATACATCGCCGAGGACGTTCCTCCGTCCAGACTCACAGCATCCGTTGCGCCCAGGGATTTCATCACACTTGCCAGGCGTCCGAATGTGATTGGCGTGCTGACCGATACCAGCAGCAGCTTATTGTATCCGGTTATGCCCATCGCCATTCTGGTGCGACAGCCGAACAATCCCGGATGTCTGAACCCCTCGCGAGCCGGATTGAGCGCATATGCGCCGTTCGCCAGAAGCAGTGGACCTGTGCGCAGGCCAGTCCCGACGCCCGACCAGTTGAACTTTTCACCTTTACGAGTGGCGTTGAATGTGACCGTATATCCCTTTTCATTGATTTTTGTAAAGCATACAGCAGTCCCGATTGCGCTCTCATGCGCGGGCTGACCCTCGATTACGATGGAGCCGACCGGATAGAGTGTGCGGGTGTCGAAATATGTGCCGGTCACTGCTGCCTCGGGAGAATGCCGCTTCACCATGCTTAAAAACGACTCACTGGTGGGAATCCCTTTGGCTGGAAGACCTATCTTGACCTGTATATCCGGGTCGTTGAGGTTGGCTGTGATGACATACGTACATGCGCCGTATATGCGCATCTG
Organism: bacterium; assembly: GCA_021371935.1. Lineage (NCBI taxonomy): Bacteria > bacterium. Next base: position 155,797 of record JAJFVF010000013.1, on the reverse strand, counting down.
TTGCAAGTTCACGCTTGTCGTGTCTGAATGCGACAGGGGCGGCGCAGTAATTACAAGAGCAACGAGGAAAGGCAAGAACCAGCGGGCTTTCATAGTTCCGCACCTCCTTGCCGGCCATTGCACTCTGTCGTCCGATCATCCCTGGTGCGGGCGGCCATGCGGCCGGGGATCGTAATGCATGAGCTTTCTCACTTATTTAGACGATTAGCGGGTTCAAAAGGTTCACTTTTAATGAACCTAATATGAAAAATGGTGGTCTGTAATGGGTGCACAAGGGCTTACTTTCAAAGACCTGCGCAATGCGATACTATTCGCTGCGTTTATATACCTTGTCGTTGTGTTCATCAACGATATTGTGGATGTGCTGCTCGTATTGAGCATCACCGCACTGCTGGTTGTCTCGCTCGATCCCTTCGTGACCTGGCTAGAAAAACATAAGATCCCGCGCTCGGCAGGCACAGCCATTGTGATATTGACGCTCCTGGGAACAATAGCTGGTCTGACATACCTGATCGCGCCTGTTGCCGGAAGGCAGTTATCAGAATTAGCCGCTGACTTTCCAGACCTTCTGGAAAAGATCAGGAGGTGGTTCGCATACTACTCAGAACACTTTCCAACGTTTGCAAAGCTTGCTCCAAAGCTCAATGTCGGCACTCTACTTCAGTTCATAAAACCCTTTATAGGCGGAATAAGCCGGGCTACAGGCAGCGGAATACTCGCCATTGCGGCTGCAGTCGTGATACTGGTGACGACGATTTATTCACTCATCAACCCCAAACCTCTTGTAGACGGGTTTCTGAGCATACTGGACGATGAAGGGAAAACAAGAGCGACTGCGGCATGCAGACTCCTTGCCATACAGATCAGAGCATGGGCACGAGGAACGCTGTTCGCCATGTTCGTCATATTCGCACTTACATGGTTCGCGCTGACTGTGCTTGGGTTCAAACAGGCACTTCTTTTTGCCGTAATTGCGGGCATTCTGGAGATTGTGCCTGTGATCGGACCCATTCTGAGCGCAGTCCCGCCCATACTCGTCGCTCTTGTAATAAATCCAGTGCTGGTGTTGTGGGTCATAGGCTCATTTATCTTAATCCAGCAGTTTGAAAACCATGTGCTCATCCCGCTGGTAATGTCACGACAGGTCCAGTTGCATCCTGTCACGGTAATATTCTGGGTACTTGTGATGGGAGCACTTTTCGGCCTTATCGGCATTTTTATTGCGACGCCAACAGCCGTTATGGCAGGCATTCTTTACGATGAACTGTACTTATGTGAATACAGAGGAATATGCCGTGAATCATCCGAGATCAATACAGAAAATGAGGAAAACACGCAAGAGTAGATTAACTCATTTTTCGGAGACCAGATCGATCACCTCTTCCAACTTCACCCAGATGACATCACCATTGTGCGAGACGTATAACAACATTGCCTCTTCAGCCACATCAAGTAGCCTGCCCTGCCTGGTCTCATATTCGACCTGGCCATCCTTTGCACGGACGGGAAAACGATAGGTCAGCTTGAACTTTTCGTCGGCATCAAGACGCGCCGCGACATCTGAAATGTCAATCAAAACATCCTCCAGCAAAGCATTTTGAGAATACTTCCGTGTCGATAAGAAGTTATATATCGGTCACGAAATATCCTCCCCTGGTATGATAAAATAGATATATGCAATGCAATCAACCACAATATTTCGGCAAAGTTATCGACTTCCACGTGCACGTATACCCCGACAACGTCGCCCAACGCGCCATAGACAATGTCTACACTGCCAATAATCTTATCCCGGCATATGATGGAACGACCTCGGGTTTGATTAATATGATGGATAATGATGGAGTGAGGCTTGCAGTCATTGCTCCGATAGCCACAAAGGCAAGTCAAGTCGAGAGCATAAACGATTGGGCAATATCTCACACCGACAAACACATAATTTCATTCGGCGGCATCCACCCGGACTGCGATGATCTGGACGATCAGGTCGAAAAAATCATATCAGCGGGTCTGCCGGGGATTAAGATCCACTCGAACTGGCAGGACACATACGTAGATGACCCCAAGATGCTTCCTATTTATGAGGCCGCGCAGGGACGGCTGATCGTGACGCTTCATGCGGGCGATGAGGCAACCTACTTTGAAGTGCAGAGAGCAATGCCGGACAGAATACTCCACATTCTCCAACTCTTCCCGAAATTGACTGTCAATGCAGCCCATCTGGGTGGATTTCAGATGTGGGACATGGCTGAAGAATATCTTATCGGCAAAAACGTTTATTTTGACGTATCGGCATGCTTTGGCCATGGCATATCGAATGAGCAGGCTCTCAGGATTATAAGAAACCACGGAGCTGAACATATTCTCTTCGGCACCGATTCGCCTCTTGACAGGCCGTCTGTCATATTCGGCCACCTAATGGAACTTGGTCTGACCGATAATGAGATGGAGCTTATATTGTGGAAGAACGCCGAGAGGCTGCTTGGATTAGACAAATAGTTGGTTGGGGGTATTCTTGCCCCCAACCATCCCTCTATTTCGCAATCAGGGCTTGCACCAGTCCTTCGATAGTATAGTCCTCAGCGATAATATCGGGTTCCAGACCATGCGCTCTGGCAGTTTTGGCGGTTATCGGACCGATGCATGCGATTTTGATGTCTTTGGACAGTTCAAGATCACCCGCAAGCTCTATAAAACTCTCTACAGTCGAAGAACTGGTGAATGTAATTATGTCTAAGTTTTTGGATAATAGTTGTGCACGCAGGTCTTCCGCGCAATCGTGATTTGTGACAGTCTCATATACCGGCGCAACAATAACTTCAGCCCCCATGGCTCTCAAACCATCTGGAATTGTGTCACGCGCTTTCAAGGCTCTGGGGATGAGAATAGACTTGCCTTTCACATCTTCGAGAAACTGCTTTATGAATTCCTCGGCCACATACTCCGAGGGCACATAGTCGGCCATGAGTTGAAACATCCTGAGAGTGTCAGCAGTTTCGGAACCTATCGCTGCCAGTTTTGCGCTGCCGAGAATCCGTATGTCCTTTTTCAGTTCGTTAAGACGCATCATGAACCGGCATACGCCGTTTACACTCGTGAATATTATCCAGTCAAATGTTCTTTCAAGTGCAGCGTCTATAATGTCATAATCGGGCGGACGAATAATCTTGATGACCGGGATTTCGACCACATCCGCGCCCAGTTCATGCAGTTTTTCAGTTAGCTCACCAGCCTGATGCTTCGCCCTGGTCACGAGAATGCGCTTGCCGAAAAGAGGTTTCTTTTCAAACCATGAGATTGTATCGCGCAGTTTTACAACCTCCCCCACGACCGTCACGGCAGGAGGGCTTATCTGCTCGCTCTCACACTTTTGAACGATATCGTCGAGCGTGCCGGTGACAGTCCTTTGAGACGGACATGTCCCCCATTGGATTACTGCAACGGGAGTCTTTGGGTCGCGGCCATTGGCTATGAGACTTTCGACAATATGCGGCAGGTTCTCTATCCCCATAAGAAAAACGAGGGTGTCTACTCCGGTCGATATCTTGTCCCACTTGATATCCGAGCCTTGCTTATCTGGGGATTCATGGCCTGTGATAACTGCAAATGATGACGCGAGGAACCTGTGAGTGACTGGAATCCCCGCATATGCTGCAGCGGCGACGGATGAACTGATGCCGGGCACGACCTCGAACTCTATCCCGGCCTCGGCGAGAGCAATCGCTTCTTCTCCGCCCCTGCCGAAGACGAATGGATCGCCTCCCTTGAGCCTGGCTACCATTCTCCCCTGCCTCGCCTGCTCGATAAGTGTGGCATTTATCTCATACTGGCTGAGTGTGTGGTCGCGCGACTCTTTGCCTGCATATATGATCTGTGCACCATGTTTGATATGGCTAAGAAGTGCGGGGTTTGCAAGCCTATCCGTGACTATTACATCGCATCGCCGGAGCAGTTCCATTCCCCGGAGCGTAATCAACTCCGGATCGCCCGGGCCCGCTCCGATCAGATACACTTTTCCTGTTTTTTTGAGCTTGTCAGCCATTTACAGGAACCATCTCGGGCAAGTTTCTCCCGTTCTTGACGAGTATCGTATCGCGCTTGAAGTTGACATCGTCGAGGTTGGGGTAATCCAGGTTGTAATGCAGCCCCCTGCTCTCTTTTCTCCACTGCGCAGACAGAATAATCAGCTCGGCAGTCAAGGCCATATTGCGAACCTCCAGCAACCTTGCAGTGAGCCTGCCATCAGCATATAAATCATCAGCCTGGCGCTGGATATCGTGAACATCGGCCAATGCGGCAGCAAGTCGCTCATTTGTCCTGACTATGCCGACATATTTCCACATCACCTTTTGCAGCCGCGCAATTAAACCCTCAATCAATTCCGCGTCCACACGCTTATCATGCCTGGTTACCGGAAATTCATTCACGTCGGCATAATCTATCGAGCCTATCTTTCGCTCGACGTCGATGCTTGCCCTTCTGGCAAACACGATTGCCTCCAACAGCGAGTTGCTGGCAAGCCTGTTTGCGCCATGCACGCCAGTACACGACACTTCGCCGCATGCATAAAGGTTTTCGATCGAGCTGCAGCCGTTGGTGTCTACCACCACTCCGCCGCATGAGTAATGCGCAGCCGGCACAACCGGTATCCAGTCACGGGTGATATCGACACCGGCCTTGAGGCAGTTCTCATAAATATATGGGAAGTGATGCTTTACCATCTCAGGGTCCAGATGAGTGACATCCAGATATACGCATTCATCACCGCTCTTTTTAAGTTCCGAGTCTATTGCTCGGGCAACCACATCTCTTGGAGCCAGACATCCCATATCATGATAGTGCTCCATGAATGTCTCGCCATTTGTAAGACGCAGTATCCCGCCTTCACCCCGTACGGCCTCGGATATCAAAAACGAGCGTGCGCCCGGTTCGGGGTTCTCGACATAAAGCGTGGTCGGGTGGAATTGTATAAACTCCAGGTTCGCAATCACGGCTCCCGCGCGGTATGCCATCGCGACGCCGTCACCAGTAGCAATATCAGGGTTTGTAGTGTGCAAATATATGCGGCTAAGTCCGCCTGTCGCAAGCATGGTCTCCTTCGCCCGGATGCTCATCACATCGCCCGTTTCCGAGTCGAGCACATGCGCTCCACGGCAGATGATCTTGTCTCCAACACGCTCAGTTATAAGATCGATCGCATGGTCATGCTCGAAGACTCGAATATCATAATTGGCCTTTACTTGAGAGACCAGCGCCCGTTCGATTTCGCGGCCTGTAAGGTCCGCAGCATGAACTATGCGCCTGGTGGAGTGGCCTCCTTCACGGCCAAGATCAAGGCGGGTAGGCTCTGGTGAGTCTGAACTGTGAGTAAACCGCACACCAAACTCCACAAGCTCTCTGATCCTGTCCGGTCCCTCATGAACGAGTATATCGACCGCATCTTCGTGGCATATGAACGCTCCTGCGACATGAGTATCCCTCACGTGTGCCTCGTATGTATCGTTAGGGTCCATTACGGCGGCTATCCCACCCTGGGCATAGTTCGTGTTCGACTCAGTGTCGCTCTTTTTCGTCACCAGCGCAACATGCCCCAGCTCCGCCGCCTTCAGCGCAAAGCTCAGACCCGCAATGCCGGTGCCCAATACCAATACATCCACATCAATAATCAACTATCCAGCCGCTCCAATATCATTTGTTGCCCCATACCTTGCTTCCTCAAGTAAATCCTCTGCGCCTGCATCTCGCAGTTCGTCTGCCATTCGTCTGCCTATATCTTCCCAATCGTCAGCGCTGCCGCTGAGGCTTTTTCGTATCATGCGCGATCCATCCACTGACGCCACCATCGCATCCAGCGCTATAATATCGTCAGACTCACGTCCATTTACCCCGACAGGCGTCCTACAGCCTGCTTCCAGCGCTGCGATGACGGTTCTTTCGGAACACACACACCTGCGAGTCTGAGGATGATCCAGGCTCGACAATATATCCGCAATATGCTCTCCCGCGCGGCACTGCACAGCCAATGCGCCCTGCCCTGCCGCCGGGATCGAGATGTTCATGGGGATCGCCTCGCTAATTCGGGATTCTAGGTTCATGCGCCGAAGTCCTGCACACGCAAGGATAATCGCATCATAATCGGGCCCGCAGAGCTTCCTGAGGCGTGTATCGAGGTTTCCACGAAGATCACGTATGTTCAGGTCTGGACGGTAATGCAGGATTTGTGCACGACGCCTAGCGCTGCTGGTTCCTACAGATGCACCTATGGGCAGTTCGCTCAACTTACCGGATTTAGAAACCAGAGCGTCCCGAGGGTCCTCACGCTCGGTGTATGCAGCGATGCTGAGGCGTTCGTCCATATCTGACGGCAAATCCTTGGCGCTGTGGACAGCAATGTCGATCTCGCCATTTATCAGCGCAAGCTCTATCTCTTTGACAAACAGTCCTTTATCGCCAATTGCTGCCAGAGGAGAGTCGATAATCCTATCGCCGGTGGTCTTTATGACCTCTATGCGGCAGGAGATATCCGGGTACGCTTCAATAATGCGGCTGACCACCCAGTGCGCCTGCCTCAGAGCCAGTTCGCTCCCTCTTGACCCGACAACTATCTCTTTCATTACAGACAATTATACAGCAGTCCAAGGCAAGTTGGTAGTTTTTTCGTGCATCGCAATATTCTGTGGTTAATCATCTTTTCTATTGACACCTACCGCGTAAACGTGGTATAGTTAGGTTAGTCTAACTTAGGGTTTCCTAACAGCAAAGGATGTTCACAGATGGCAGATAAGCATGTTTCGCTCTCGCGCTCTATGGAAGACTACCTCGAAGCCATCTACAACCTCAAGATCAAAAATCAGGTGGCGCGCATCAAGGACATCGCCCACCTGATGGAAGTCAAAATGCCCTCCGCCACTGAAGCCATCCGTTCTCTCGTAACAAAGGGTTTCGTGAAGCACGAGCCTTATGAAAATGTCGAGCTTACCGATCAAGGTTTGGACATTGCCAGAGACATAGCCAGCCGTCACAGCGCGGTGAAAGATTTTCTGGTAGGCGTGCTCGGCCTGAATGACAATGATGCCGAAAAAGAAGCCTGTGGGATCGAACATGCAATACGGCCGGATACTTTGACAAGGTTCCTCAAACTTGCTGAGTTTGTGCGCGCCTGCGATGATAATCACTCACTCAGGCTGGCACATTTTCAGCATTATATGAAGCACGGCACATATCCTGACGACTGTGACTTCTTCCACACCATGGGCAGTAGGCACGGACATCGTCATTGGCACACACGGCATTCGGGTGCAGCGACTCTCAGCGATCTTGAACCGGGCTCAAAAGGACGAATTGTATTTGTCCATGGTCATGGACCCATCAGAAGACGGCTTATGGAGATGGGGGTCACATCCGGTGCGGACTTTGAGGTGATCCGTATGGCTCCTATGGGCGACCCGATAGAGATCAGAATACGGGGCTACAATTTGAGCCTGCGCAAGTGTGAAGCAGAACATATCGAAGTCGAGTTATAAGTCAGTTATGAGCTTGTGAGTTAAAAATTGAAAACTGAAGTGGATAAAAAAGAAATTGTAATTGCGCTTGCCGGGAATCCAAATTCGGGCAAGACGACTGTCTTTAATGAACTGACCGGCGCGCATCAGCACGTTGGGAACTGGCCGGGTGTCACAGTCGAACGCAAAGAGGGAGTCATCCACAGAAATGGCCACGCGCTCAGGATTGTCGACTTGCCAGGCACATATAGCCTGGCTGCGAGGTCACAGGAAGAAGTAGTGGCGCGAGACTTCCTTCTGGAAAACCATGTCGATGTGATAGTCAATGTTGTAGACGCGGGAAACCTCGAACGCAACCTCTACCTCACCACGCAGCTCCTCGAACTTGGGATACCCATGGTTGTCGCCCTGAACATGATAGATATGGCCGAGCGCCACGGTCACAAAATCCATTTGAAGAAATTTTCAGAACTCCTGGGCGCAGCGGTTGTCCCGACTGTCGCGCATAAAGGCGAGGGAATGGATGCCGTCATCGAGCAGGCTATCAGCCAGGCCAAGTGTAATGTCTGTGAGCCACCCAGAAGTGCACGACATACCCCGGAAGTTGAACTCGAGATCGGCAAGCTGAAGGACAGACTTGCGCTCATGCCGGACAGCTCTGTCCCGATCAGATGGGTTCTCATTAAAGCGCTTGAGGGTGATCAAAGCGCCAAACTGCATCTTGCGAAGTGTTCTGCAATGGGTGATGATGCAATTACTGAGGTGGACAACACCCGCCGCCACCTTGAAGCTCACTTTGGTGACGACCTGGAAGCCATCATAACCGACGGCAGATACGGCTTCATCAGCGGCCTGCTGCGCGAGGCTGTGACACATACCGATGTACACGATGTCACTCTGACAGACAAGATCGACAATATCGTGCTCAACCGCATCCTGGGCATTCCGATTTTCCTGGTCCTGATGTGGCTGACATTCAAGCTGACATTCGATATAGGCGGCATATTCGCAACATATATCGACCACGGCGTCACAGAGCTGAGCATATGGGTGTCTGGTGTCCTGCCGCATGGACCGCTTTCTTCGCTGCTGGTGCATGGTGTGATCGCCGGAGTCGGCGGTGTGATCGTGTTCGTGCCCAATATCGTAGTCATTTTCGTAATCATATCCCTACTTGAGAACTCGGGCTATATGGCGCGCGCTGCATTTTTGATGGATCGCTCGATGCATGTGCTCGGACTGCACGGCAAGTCTTTCATACCTATGCTGATGGGATTCGGTTGCAACGTGCCCGCTGTTATGGCAACCCGCACGCTGGAGACCTATGAAGACCGTGTCCTGACGATCCTCATCAGCCCGCTTATGTCCTGCACCGCCAGGCTGCCAATATACATACTCTTCACAGGCGCATTCTTTTCGCAAAACGGAGCATGGGTAATCTTCTCGATATACGCGCTGGGTGTGATCCTGGCTGTGGTCTCAGGCAAAATTTTTAGAAAGACACTCTTTCCAAAGTCGATCTCGCCGTTTGTAATGGAACTGCCGCCATACAGGCTTCCCACATTAAAGGGCACCATAATCCACGTCTGGGAACGCACCTCTCTATTCATAAACAAGGCCGGGACTGTCGTGCTTGCCGCTTCGGTCATCATCTGGCTGATGGGGTCACTGCCATGGGGCGTAGAGTTCGGCAGCTCAAATAGTTTTGTCGGACATTTGGGCAGGATACTGGAACCCCTGGTCCATCCGTTGGGGCTGGACTGGAAAGCAGCAGTAGCACTTTTGATGGGACTGGGAGCGAAAGAGGTCGTGGTAGGCACTCTCGGTGTGCTATACGGCTTCAAACACGGAATCGGCGGCGAGAAGGGTCTTCAGCAAGCAATCAGTCAGGCATTTACACCGGTCACGGCATATACGTTTATGGTGTTGAGTCTTATCTATATACCCTGCATCGCCACCATCGCGACAATCAAGCGCGAGACAAACTCCTGGAAGTGGACTCTCTTCTCCATCGCTTATTCACTTTCTCTGGCATATGTCATGGGCTTTGCGGTATATAAAATCGGACTTATGATGGGGTTCAAATGAGCGTTATCTTGCAGTGGATTATTGTAGGCATATTGGTCGTGCTGGCGTCAGTGTACCTTGCCCGGCGATTTGCGAAGTCGAGCAGAGGTGATTGCACGGGATGCAGCGGATGCAAGACCGCGAGCAACCCTGACTGCTCGAATTGCCCATTGGCTGATCCGGACAAATTGTCATCAAACATCTCGAATACAAAATAAGAACATGGCGCTTCCACAAAATCATAGAAGCGCCCGGTAAAGTCACTAATTATTCTGTGACAATATCTGCTCACAGAGTCTCAATGCCTCGCGCTCAAATCCAACAACTTCTCTAAGCGAATCGACTTGAGCTTGACGCATCTCAGGCCTCCAGTCATCTCCAGCAGGACTCTCGCCCTTCGGCGCATACTTCTCGCACTCATTAAGCTCTGCGACTATCCGGCTATATACACCTGCGAGATTCATAAGCAAATCTCTGTTTTCCGAGCCGAGGATTTCAGCGTGGTTCGCCAGATAACGTGAGACGGACTTACGCGCATCGATCAGTGAATCCATTACGAACCGGTTTATGCTTGCATGCTTGCAAAAGCTATCGTAATCATTGGGGTCATAACGTGAATCATCAAGCAGATCTGATATCCATGTCTCAAGCCCCTCGAGTCCTCGTTTGTATGAGCATCCGCCTCCCGAAACAAAGCCGTCTCCGCGTGCATATGTGACTGCAATACGCAGAGACGTAAGTAGACTCTCATGACGGCTGCGAGGCGGTTTGCGCTCGCCTATCAGATAGTTGAGCCAGGGCAGACGCTCTGTTCTGGAATAGTCATCGCCTGGGTCATCGAAATAGGTTCTGCACAAAAGCGTTTTGCCTTCATCGGCATATCCGGTGATTACGCCCCACTCCGCTGCGCGAACAAGGTCTATGCCCAGCGCGGGACGGCCTTCATCTATGCTTTTTACGAATGCAACTCTTGTTTCACTTTCACCTTCAGCCCAACCACCTTCAAACCCGAGAGTATCCATTGCTGCCTGTCCATGATCGTAACCAAGCATTCCATCCACACAACTCCAGTCCCAGTCAGGATGGGCAAAACAAAAACGGAACGCAGCACCGCTCAGTCCCATCAAATCATCATAGCCGACCGGCTCTCCTATGCGGTTGAGTGCTCGCAGCAGTGCGCCTATGAATGTGCATTGACCGGGGTTGCCCCAACTCAGTTTCGGAACGCCATCGATCCAGACTTCTCCATTATGCCGATGGATGACTATTCCATTATCCATAATCGCCGATTGCTCGACATGATGCTTCATTGCATTCCAGCTACTGAAGCCGTAATCGAGGGCGAGTGCGAACTGAACCTCGTTGAGCTTCACATCGGATGCCAGAATTTGTGTGTCTGTCGAGTTAGCGAACCTGTAAAGCTGACGCAATATCGGACAAGCGGCACCGTCACCATGTTGGTGAGACTTGAGCAGGCTCTTGGCCTGACGTTTGAGGTGACCCAGGTCGGGTCGCGGTGGTAAATTTGTGGTCATATTGACCTCCTTTCGCATCACGCCTGTGGTCTGCAACTTCAGGCTGAAAGAAGGTGCCAATTATCGCACTCTAAAGGTGAACTGAGTTCTTCCCGCAGACCAGGTGGCGTCCTTCAACGCCACCTGGATAATATCATGGGGTTAAATGCTTGTCAAGGATGAAACTAAGCGGGCCGATTAACGAGCTTTTCATTCGCCTCATCCCATCGCCATACCGATTTCGCTCCCAGCAGATGGACGCCTCCGAACCACTGGTCAATGCCGTTGATTTCAATCCAGTCTGATTTCCCATCGAGCACATCGCGGCCCGTATCCGTGAGATACATACTCAACTTGTCGACAGGCCACGCTTTATTACGGTTTTGTATATTCTCAAGCCCTTCAATTTTTATAAGAGGGCTGGAACCATGTGCCAGAGGTTCCAGTCTGTTGAACAGCATTATGTCTCCAAAATACGGCGGGTCTTCCATATCGGATACATGCCAAAATATATCACCGAATTTATGATAACCCTGAGTTATTACCTCAAGCGCTTCCTGCTGCTCACGGCCGAGCCCGTTTCTCACCGATGGAAACCTTTGCAAGTGGCGCTTTAGCGCAGACGCAATATATGGCAACGCAGATGTATCCTGCGACAGGAAATCTTCTATTGCTGTCGGGTCATCTGAGCGATACGCCTTCCATGCCTGCGCGCCCAGGTCAAGCTCATGCTTGGTCACTTCATGTCGGGTATCCAGCAGTGAAGCCATTTGGTCCGGCTTTAGTTCCCCCAACCCCTTGAATTTCGGCATGCCCGGATACTCGCCAATACAGATCAGGCTCAGCTTCGTATCTCCCATATCGCGATGCGAAAACCAGTCCAGGTGATGAATTAGTATAGTCTGATCATAGAGACATGCGTCGAACCATAATATAACCTCTTCATAGTCCGTATATTCATTAAGCTGGTTATACATGTTGCGGAAGCTCGCAGCGGCATTTTCTGGGTTATCGAACCAGTCTATAAATGTGTCCGAGCGCAGTTTGAACCATGAGTCATCAACCGGGACATCCGGCACTGCTCCCTCACAGAATGCGTCATACCAGACTCTCACAACGCCCGGCACACCGCTTCTTCTCAGGCTCTCTGCGGACACATCGCCGCACTGCAGATGCAAAAACCGACTTTGATCGTGCTTGACTATTACGGCTTCCTTCAAAGCATTCCAACTGGCAAACCCGTAATCCATGGCAAGAGCATACTGCGCCTGCGCCAGAGTCAACTTTGAGCTGAGTATCTCCTGGTCGGAAAGATTGGTGAAGCAGTTCAGACGCCGCAGGACAGCACATACTCCCACGTCGCCTGAATTATGCGATTTGAGGAGTGTTTTTGCCTGCTTCTTGAGGTTCTCAAGGCTTGGCCTTGCGGGTAATGATGTGGTCATCTCGACCTCCTTTCAATTTGCGCCCGCTGTCTGCAAATAACAGGCTGAAAGAAGGTTAATCTTGATTCGCTTAACTGGTGGGCTTAGCCCTTTCCGCAGACCTGAGGCGTCCGTCGCGCCCAAGGTCAGGATATATCAATATTGCGGGTCTGTCAAGTGCAAAAAGGCGGCGATTCGGAGATCGCCGCCCATCATATTACTGTCAACTGATTATCGGCAACCGACCTAGTCTATCTGCATCGGCATAAGAACATATGTATAATCGAATTGTCCCTGCGGCCTGATGACTGCCGGGCTGGACTCTCCCGAAAGCTCCACATCAATCGCCTCAGTGTCGATCACGTTCAACACATCCAGCAGATAGCGGGCGTTAAAGGCCATTTTGGTGTCGTCACCCTCTTTGATGACCTCGACTTCTTCATGTGCTCTGCCGATATTTCCGCTTTCGGCTGTGACCGTCAGAGTGCCGTCCTCTATACTCAAAACAGTCTTATGCGAATTTTCGCGAGCAACAATCTCAACACGCTTTACGCTCTGCAATAACTGATCCGTTGGAACCGTGAGTTTCTTATTGTGCTCCTGGGGAATTACCTTATCATAATTTGGGAACTGACCTTCGATGAGTCTTGAGATAAGGCTGGTCTCACCTATCTTGAACAGAACCTGACTTGCCGCGATCTTGACCTCAATCGTCCCCTCGCCCTCCGGCACAATGCGTGAAAGTTCGTTCATTGCGCGACCTGGGATTATCGCGTTCACGCTGCCCTGGCTCTGAGCGACAGTGCACTCCTGCAGACAGAGCCTGTGACCGTCAGTAGATACCAGCTTCGCTCCGTCATCGGTGACCTGCAGCAGGATTCCGGTAAGGATCGCGCGGGACTCGTCAGGACTGATGGCGAATGACGTCCTCTTGATCGCGTCACGCAGGACATCGTGTTCGACAGACAGGCTGACGTCTTCATGTATCTCCGGCAGCATCGGGAACTCTTCCGCTGGCAAACCCAGAATCGAATAGTCTGATGTGCCGCATTGCAGGCTGATAGTGTTTGTATCATCCACAGAGAGTGTCACATCAGTATCCGGCAGAGCCGCAAGGATTTCGGTCAGAGTCTTCGACGGGACAGCCATCTGACCCGGTTCCTCGATCTTCGCCTCTACAACGCACTCCATGCCTATCTCAAGGTCTGTTGCGGCGATCCTGATCTTATCCTCCTCAGCCGTGATCAGCAAGTGCCCTAGAATCGGAAGTGACGTGCGCGGACTGACAGCTCTTCCGGCAGTCTGAACACCCTCGAATATATCCTTTCTTGCACATATAACCTTCAACGACTGTTCCCCCTTAATCTGCTTTCAAATCTGGCGTTAGTATAGCACAGCAGGCCGCCACTTACAAGTGATACTTGTTGTTTTAGAACTCTATAGCTGCTTCATGAGCTGCGAAAAAACAATCAACTTTTTCCGGCAAAGATGCATCCTGTTAATAGAAGGCCTTCTGTTGTAGAATAGGAGCAATTATGAAAGATCTCACATCACTAATTTCACGGACCAAGTCCGGGGACCTGGATGCATATGGTGAAATCGTGCGCCGGTTTCAGGACATGGCGTATGGTTACAGCTATTCTATGCTCGGGGATTTCACTGCTGCCGAGGACGCTGCACAGGAATCATTTATCCAGGCATACAAAGAACTTGCAAATCTGCGAGAGCCTGACGCATTTCCGGGTTGGTTTCGCAAGATTGTGTATACCCAGTGTGCAATGATCGCGCGGCGCAATAGTGTGCCGACTGTTCCGCTCGATGATGTCATGGAGTTGCCGTCAGCAAACACCGGTCCGCACGAACTAGCCGAACAAAGCGAGATGCGCCAAAGAGTCCTTAATGCAATCCGTGCTCTGCCTGAAAACGAGCGTGTGGTTACAGCTCTTTTCTACATAAATGGATACTCACACAATGATATCGCCGGATTCCTTGAGGTGCCGCTTTCGACAGTCAAGAGCCGACTACACACCGCCCGGACACGGCTAAAGAAGAGGATGATAGACATGGTAAGCGAATCACTGCATGCAAACAAACTGCCCGAAGACTTCGGGAAAAGAGTACTTTCTTCGATACCTGTGCTGAGCTGGGGAAATAATAAAGAATGCACATTCGCAGGCGCACTGGAATCGGCGCTTTCGATTACAGACCATCCTTGCAGCTATGAGACGATAATGGGCGGAACCGCGCTCGCCTTCCGAACGCGCTGGTGGAAAGCTAATGACGGCACAGGTTGGTGCGGGTCGAGTCCGGTTGGGGAGTTTCCTGAAGAGATTGAGGCTGCCGGCAAGGTGACCGGCAGGCCGATACGTATTGAATGTCATCTTGGTAATCCTGAAGCACATATGGAACGATTTGCATCGGACATAGTGACCTCGATTGACAAGGGTATTCCGGTGCTGGGATACGATGAAAAATCCAATGTTTCAGTAATCTGCGGATACGAAGATGAGGGGCACACTATCCTGATGCGCGATTACTTCCGTGGAGATCAGATCAACCGGATTGAAGTGGATAAGTTGGAACCCTTCCTGCTTTTTTTGACTGATTACATAGGTGCTGCCTCTCGCGGAGATACCTTAAAAATGGCACTGGAGCTTGCGGTGGAGAATTTCTCATGGGCAGATATTGTTCCGCATCCAAATCAGTTGGGATCATATCATTATGGCAAACACGCCCTTGCAAAGTGGGCGGATGACATAGCTCACTATGACAATTATACACAGGAAGAGCGGGAGAAATTATTTTTTGTGAGTTGGTGGAATATGGATTGTCTGTATGATGCCCGCCTTGCCGCAGAGAGCTTCCTGCGTCAGAACCTGGACCTGGCAGACTTGGGTAAAGCAGCCGACCTGTACAGAAAAGAAGTGCAGACCATCCATCAGGTATCGGTCGTCTCAAAAGAGGCGTTTCTTGGTCCATGGACCGGTAAGTCTATCTCCGATTGGACTCCAGAGGTAAGGCAGCGCGAAATAGACCTGCTTAACCAAGTGTGCAAGATCGAGGAAGAGGCCATTGGGTCGGTTGTTGCTGCTTTGTGATAAAGGCAAACATCATATCGATGTAAAACCGGACACATAAAGACATTATCTTGTCATTATATATAGCACGCCATATATACCAATATTATCATACATCTTCACGGCATAGCCATGAGTAGGTTGGGCTTATCTGACACAAATTGTCGTTATTGACATCATAGTGTTGACATTCATGGGTTTTGGTGATACACTCCGACTGCTTGCCAAAAAGAATACCAAAGGAGAATGAAAGGAGGGTTGAGGGTAGAATGAAAAAAGCGTTGTTGTGCGCTGTTGTGCTTGTGCTGTTGTTGAGCACAGGAGCGTGGGCTACCGTTATCTGTAACGGCAGTAAATGTGGCGGCACCGGTATTCGAGATTACATCTATGAGGTGTCTTTTGCCACAACGTTCGGCTACTTACAGATCGGCACATGTGACGGCAACATCAATGACTACACAAGTGTGTTGACTCCGAATGGCTGGACGTTCAATATCGTTGAAGCTACAGAAGCAAACGCCGAGCTTCACGATATATTTTCGCCACATGGGACAGTTCAACAGACTCCAGTCGACAAGTGCCCGTATCTCATAGTCTGGGCAAGTACTGACGTTCAGTATGACGTCAGTGCCTTTGTGTTTGGATATAATAATTCAAATGCACCACATGACGCCGACTGGACAATCGGCTTTGCCGATGACGGTGATTGGACCATGGCTCTGGGTATGGGTGAAGGAGTAGTTCACTCTCCGAGCGTGCCTGAGCCTGGCTCATTTTTTGCACTGGCAGCAGGTCTTTTGGGGCTAGCCGGGCTGAAACTAAAGATCAGACGCTAGTTCAACCACAGATGAAAAAGTAACACAAAAGGGCGCAGGGTTGCGCCCTTTTGTGTTATATATTTATTTTGCGGACTTGATTATAGTCGCAAACTTCTCAGCAACCAGCGCCGCACCACCGACCAGACCGCCGTCTATGTTCGGCTTTGCGAGCAGCTCGGCTGCATTCTTGTCATTCATGCTGCCGCCATATTGTATTCGTACAGCATCGGCCACATCCGCGCCATACATATCTTTGACAATGCTTCGTATCAAACCGCAAACTCTGTCGGCCTCGTCCGAATCGCATGTCTGGCCTGTACCTATAGCCCATACTGGCTCGTATGCAATGACCATCTGCATGGCCTGCTCTTTTGTGAACCCGGCAAGATCAGTCTTCATCTGGGCAGTGATGACTGCGTCAGTCTTGCCTGCTTCGCGCTCGGCAAGCATCTCACCGCAGGCAATGATCGGTTTGAGACCGGCAGCGAACGCGAATTTGGCCTTCATATTGACAGTGGCATCGCACTCGCCGAAATATTCAAGGACCTTGGCAAGCTCATCATCAACCGTGCCGAATCGACCACGGGTCTCCGAGTGACCTATAATAACCCACCGGCATCCCGCATCCATAAGCATCTTGGGCGAAATCTGGCTTGTCCATGCGCCGGACTCTTTCCAGAATGTGTTCTGACCGCCGAGCATGATGTTCGAGCCTTTAATCGCATCGCCGACCTTGGCAAGCGACACGAATGTCGGGCACACGGCTATGTCCACATTGTCGATTTCCGCAACGAGCGGCTTAAGCTCATTGACCAGAGCGACGCCCTCGTCAATGGTCTTGTTCATTTTCCAGTTTCCAGCAATAAAAGGTTTTCTTGACATTAGTTTTCCTCTAATAATTTCTTAAGCACTGAGTGGGCGTCACCACTTCGATGTGCATGCAGGCCGCGATAATGACCGCAGCCTGCAGTTAGTTATTACTAATTTGATGTTTTACAGTATCTTATTTATCCTGCAGCGCAACCACGCCCGGCAGTTCCTTACCTTCGAGGAATTCGAGAGAAGCACCGCCACCAGTGGATACATGGCTCATCTTGCTTGCAAAGCCCATCTGCTCGACTGCAGCAGCGGAGTCACCACCGCCGATAATCGTAGTTGCATCAGCATCGGCGAGAGCTTCGGCTATGGCCTTAGTGCCGACTGCAAAATTGGGCATCTCAAATACACCCATCGGGCCGTTCCAGACCACTGTTTTGGACTTAGCGACCACTGCCTTGAACTTCTCTATCGAGGCGGGACCGATATCCATGCCCATCCAGTCGGCAGGGATTCCGTCTACCGGCACAACCTTGCGCTCGGCTTCGTTTGAAAACTCAGTCGCCACGACAACGTCTACCGGCAGTACCAGCTCAACGCCAAGCTCTTTGGCCTTGGCCATTGCATTCTTGGCAAGGTCGAGACCCTCGGCATCCAATAGAGACTTGCCGATCTCATAACCCTGTGCCTTAAAGAACGTATACGCCATGCCGCCGCCAATAATCAGGCTGTTTACTTTGGTGAGCAGGTTGTCGATTACAGGGATCTTGTCCGCAACCTTAGCACCACCCAATATAGCAAGGAACGGCCTTTCGGGGTTGCCGATAGCCTTGCCCAGGTAGTCGAGTTCCTTCTCCATAAGAAATCCCGCAACACCCGGCAGATATTTTGTAACGCCCTCGGTGGAAGCGTGCGCTCTGTGAGCAGTGCCGAACGCATCGTTGACATAAAGCTCACCAAGACTTGCAAGCTGCTTGGCAAACTCAGGGTCGTTCTTCTTTTCTTTTTTATAGAACCGGACGTTCTCCAGAAGAAGTATGTCACCGTCCTTAAGGTCCTTAGCGGCCTGCTTAACCTCATCACCTATGCAGTCGTCTGCTTTTTTTACATTCTTTCCAAGGAGGTCCGAAAGGCGCTGCGCAACAGGATCCAGATTGAACTTCGCTTTGGAATCCGCCGTGACAACACCGTTATCGTCCGTCTCAGGGCGGCCAAGGTGAGACATAAGAATCACCTTGGCGCCGTTGTCTATCAGATATTTGATGGTAGGAAGCGCCGCAACGATACGCCGATCATCGGTTATGTTGCGGTCCGAATCCAGCGGCACGTTGAAGTCCACACGGACCAGAACGCGCTTCCCGCGAACGTCGATATCCTTTACGGTCTTCTTATTCATCCTCAGAGACCTTTCTTGACCATGAACATGATGAGGTCGCCTACTCTCATGGAGTATGCCCACTCGTTGTCATACCAGGAAAGAACCTTGGCGAACGTGTCACCGAGCATCATCGTGGACAGGCCGTCGAAGATCGAGCTTCTCGGGTCACCCTTGAAATCTGTGGAAACCACTGCGTCTTCTGTGTAACCGAGGATTCCCTTCATAGGACCATCGGCTGCGGCCTTGACTGCTGCGTTGATCTCTTCGACGCTGGTCGCTCTCTTGAAGTTGACTGTGAGGTCAACCAGGGAAACGGTCGGTGTCGGGACGCGCAGTGAAAGACCGTGCAGTTTGCCCTTAAGCTCAGGGATTACAAGACCGATGGCCTTAGCTGCGCCTGTGCTGGTCGGAATGATATTCACGGCGGCTGCGCGGGCACGTCTCGGGTCCTTGTGAGCCTGGTCGGCTGTCCTCTGGTCATTGGTGTATGAGTGGATCGTATTCATGAAACCATTCTCGATACCAATGGCGTCATTGAGAGCCTTTGTAAATGGAGCAAGGCAGTTGGTTGTGCAGCTTGCGTTGGACACGATGTTGCATGTGGCCGGATTGTAGACATCCTCGTTCACGCCCATGACGATGGTGGCATCCTCATTCTTGGCGGGAGCGGAGATGATGACTTTCTTTACTGTGCCGTGCTTGTGAGCGGCGGCCTTTGTGGCATCGGTAAAAACGCCGGTGCTTTCTACTACGATCTCGACGCCGTGCTTCTCCCACGGAATGTTCGCGGGGTCCTTTTCGGCATAAACAGCAATCTTCTTGCCGTCGATGATGATTCCGTCATCGACTGCCTCGACGGTTCCCTTCCACGGGCCGTAGTTGCTGTCATACTTGAAAAGGTGGGCATTGGTTTTGGAGTCGAACAGATCGTTAATTGCAACGACTTCGATATCGTTGGGATAGTTCTCAAGCATCCCTCTCAGGGACAAGCGGCCGATTCTGCCGAATCCGTTGATTCCGACTTTGACTGACATTTTGTTTTTCGTTCCTCCTGTCATCGGTTGTTTGGTGGGTGGATTTATACATGCCAAAACAGCCCGGGGACTTAATAAGCTGCCGGGCTTCCTAAACCTATATATTTTATACGGCCAGAAGGCAAGTGTCAAACTTTTTATGTCGGTCGCAGTCGGCGGTTGACAGTTTGCGGTCGTGCAAGGCGGTAGGCAGTCAAAAGTGATATGATATCATGCTGATGGAATTGTTTTGCGGGAGCAAATATGGACAACTCAAATCAACTTGACTGGGCATGGATCCGTCCATGTGCAGAGCATATAGACATCGAGATTATGCAGTGCCATGAAGAAGGAAAAGACATCTCTTTGATTACCGACCAGGCTGCGCAATTGAAAAGTCTGGATTTTACTCTTAGTGAAAACGTTCAGCTTGTCGGGGAATTTTATGACATGACTGCCAGTCTGCCCGTTCGGGATGGTTACCCATATAAAGAACCGTCGGATATCAAAGGGATTCGCGCGCTCAGCAAAGGCTCGGATACAAAGAAAACCTGCGACATCGATCGGGATGTGCTGTATGATAAAGCATATGGCGCGTGGCTGGGCAGGATCGCCGGCTGCATGCTGGGTAAGCCTGTGGAGGGAAGGTCTTCCGCTCAAATCAGAACTTATCTGCAATCTCAGGGCAGGTGGCCGCTGAACGATTACTTTTCAATGAGATCCGACGAATCCGTGCGCAAGGAATGTGGGTTGGACTATGACTGGAGCAAAATGTCCGCTGAAGGGATGACTTGTGCAATTGCGGACGACGATACCAATTACACTACTGCCTGCCTTGCTGTATACAATACACATGGCGCGGACTTTACGCCCAGCAATGTCGCCGGTTTCTGGTTGAACAACATTCCATTTCTATACACATGCACGGCGGAGCGTGTTGCCTATCGAAACCTGGTAAATCTGGTTGCGCCACCCGAATCGGCAGCATTCAGAAACCCATATCGTGAATGGATAGGCGCTCAGATCCGGGCGGATTTCTGGGGATACGTATGCCCCGGCGATCCTGCCCGCGCAGCAGAATATGCGTGGAGAGATGCATGCATCAGCCACGTCAAAAACGGCATCTACGGTGAAATGTGGACAGCAGCGATACTCGCAGCGGCATATGAGACGAGTGATATCGAAACCATAATACGCGCAGGACTAGCGCAAATTCCCGGCACCAGTCGATTGCATGAAAGTATCGAAAGGGTTATCAGGCAATATCATGACGGCCTGAGTTATGAATGCGCCATCGCGGACATGCATTCACGCTGGGACGAGGCTCATCCACACGGCTGGTGCCACACAATCTCCAATGCGATAATCGTGACTATTGCGCTGCTTTGGGGCGCGGGCGATTTCACCAGGACGATCTGCAATGCAGTGATGGCAGGTTTCGATACAGACTGCAACGGAGCGACCGCCGGAAGCATACTCGGGCTGATTGTCGGCGCTAAAAACCTGCCGGACAACTGGGTCAGACCTCTTAATGACACGCTGCATACTGGGGTGGCGGGATATCACTGCGTCAAAATCTCGGAAATTGCAGGCCGGACTGCTGCACTGGCATCACATTCTTAATCCCTGCGCAAGCATAATTGAACCTAGCACTTCTCATGCACATAGTAATCGCCGTAAGGCATGAGTTTGCGGTCGCGCACTTTCTTTCCATCGATCCAAGTCCACAGAATATTACCACGCGGCATAACTATGTTGGTATAACCGCAAGAGTCCAATGCACCGATGCGTTCCGCAGCTTCCGCAATGGCTTTTGTCAGGATTTTCTTTACTCCGAACGCCTCATAAAATTTCTCAGTCGATAGTTCGATGATCTCAAGCAGATGTTCACTCTTTTCGTATGTCGAGCGCAGGTCAAGACGAAGAATGCCGATGTCCTGGGTCTTGTCGAACATCTCGATCGTGCCGACGGCTTTATCGGAGTGTCTGTCGATGATGGAAAATCGAATAAAATCACATTGCTTATATGATCCTATCCATTCCCGAATTGAATCCTGCATCTCGTCCGGCGTTTGGAAATAAAAATCGCATGTGCAGTTATCTGCGTTCATCAATCGGACTGCAGATGGATCGGAATAGCATTCGAGCAGATCATGTGCATCATTCTCATCGACCAATCGAAGCCTGAAATGATCGGATTCGTAAACCGGACAATTGTTATAGACTGTAATATCTTTCACGTTTGCTTCTCCTATGGAATATTGCTTGCAATATTAATTGTAGCGGGGCAATGTTGACAACCTACTGGCATAGTTATAAAATCATTCAATATTTTTTGGTGCAAAAGCATGAGAATACATAGATTGATTGCTATACTAACACTGCTTGAGTCCAGAGGACGAATGAAAGCCCGCGAGTTGGCTTCGGCCCTGGAGATATCGGTTCGCAGTATTCACAGGGATATTGATACATTATGTGAGTCCGGGATACCAATCGCATCGGTTGCAGGTCCATGTGGAGGGTTCGAGCTTATGAGCGGATATGCAGGACGGCTAAACCATCTGGCACATGATGAAGCGGTAAATCTCTTCTTCAGTGGAATCGGAATACATCCGCAGCAGCATACTGATGCGCATTCCAGCCTGATGAGAGCGCTCGCAAAACTGGAATGCTCGCTGCCTGAGCAATATAAGTCCGATATCAGCGCTGTGCGTCAGCGATTTCATTTCGATCCGACCAACTGGTGGGATGACTTGGTGGTTCCATCATCACTGGGTGTTTTGCGACAGTCCGTGCTTCAATCGCGAAAGTTGAATATTACCTACCGAAAAGTCAACGGAGACATTTCGACTCGTGTTGTAAGGCCATACGGAATGGTGGTAAAAGTAATGAGCTGGTACCTTGTGGGATATTGCGAGATACGCCGACAGATACGCACATTCAAATGCGACCGGATCGAAAATGCAGCTATGTTGGATGAGCAATTCACGATACCCAGCGATTTCTCTCTTGCGAGTCACTGGAAGGCCTGTGGAGCCGCGCTCATCAACCGGATTGAAGATTGATCGGAATAGCATTCGAGCAGATCATGGGCATCTTTCTCATCGACCAACCGAAGCCTGAAATGATCGGTTTCGTAAACCGGGCAGTTCCCAAACATTGTCGTTTCTTTCATATCGGCTTCTCTCAAGTATATTGCATGCAGCTCATTATATACGATCAACGGTGAAATATTCAATTCTTTCGCTATGCCTGGTACGCAACGAGAAATCTGCCTGAATTATACGTTACCAAGCAGATTTCTCGAATATGCTAAGAATATGCGCGTCCTTGATCAGAGCCTTTTGCGTCGTGCAATCAGAGCCGCACAACCGCTTATGAGCGCGATGATGCTTGCAGGCTCGGGAGTATCGGGAATTTCCGGAGCAGTTCCGGACGGAACATCCACACTGCCCAGCATTATCCAAGTGCCCCCACTCGAAAATGCGTCATAACCCCAGTTGCCGACTGGAAAGTCCTCCAGGACGTAATCACTCACCGTGGTTGTGTACGCCGACGGAACAGTCATGGAGACAGTGAGTATTTCGCCGTAGTCGATGCCGCTGTTTATTGGATCGCCGGTATACCAGTAAATATCTGAAGCTCCGGTTGGGTCGATCTCAACGCTGAAGTCCCATCCTGTGTCGGCAGTCCAAGTCGTGATAAGCGACGAGTCTACAGGCGCAAAGACATGAAGTGCTGTGATTGTGTCGTATGATTCCTCGTTGTTGAGATAGGAATAGGTGTAGGTGGTGTTATCACCCGAGTTCAGAATGTCACAGCCGATAGAGCCTAATGCTCCAGAAGCCAGAATTGCCACCAGCAGGGCGGCCATAAAAACAGTGCGCACAAACATAAATATCAACCTCCTGTTTTGTATAGCCCCCAGCCACAAAACAGTTGTGCACAAACCGTGCCAATTGCAGAGACTTGATATTCATATATTAAATATTTGTGATGCTATGGCAGAGGTTAGTAATACCGCAGCACTTCAAAACGGTAGAGCTTGACCGGTTCATGGCTGTGTATGTATGCTTTTCGACGAGCAATGTCTATCTGTTGCTCCGCAGTGTCGACTCCATCCAGGTCAGGCAGCAGCAGACCACGCCGTCCTTCACTCTCGACTATCACTCCGTATCTCTTTGGATCAAGTTCAATGAGATCATGAACCGGCTCTGACGGGCTGAGCACGTCCACACTGCAGTCTATGCCGTCAAGCTCTCTCAGTTCGACAGGCATGAACCTCGGGTCACGTGTCGCAGCGCTGACCGCGTTCTCCATAATCTCAAGAGCCAGGCTGTCCATCACAGGTTCTATCGTTCCGATGCAGCCTCGGAGCTGGCCGTCGCACTTGAGACATACGAATGCACCCGCACGGGTCGTAAGCAGTTCATTTGGAATGTCTGCTGGCACACCCGGCAAGCTGCCTTCGTGCAGATAACTATCTATCGCGCTCATCGCAAGCATGACATGTGGACTGTTCATTTAGAAACCGCTTCCTTTTCCTTCGTGGTATCAACTTTCTGACCGATTTTGGATTCTGTGCCGCTCAAAAGCCGCCTGATATTGGACTTGTGCTTTATCACAATCCCAAGGGAAGCCAATATCGCCAGCGCCAGATATGCCGGCGCCACATGTTGGCTCTTCCAGAAAAACATCATTGCAGGAACGGATATTGCGCCGATCATAGACCCAAGCGATACATATCTGGTGACGGCTACCACAACAACCCATATCACGAATGCTATCAGCGCTATTGTCCAGTTGAGTCCGATGATAACGCCAAGGCTTGTGGAGACTGCTTTGCCGCCAGTAAATTTAAGAAATATCGAGAATGAGTGACCCATAATCGCAAGCAGAGCGCCTGCAACTACTATATACTGGCCGACATGCCCCATATTCAGCGATTCGCATATCAAGACAGCGGCGCACCCCTTGAACGCATCGAGAGTAAATACTATGATCGCAGGAACGACACCAATTGAGCGAAGGACATTGGTCGCGCCTATGTTTCCGCTGCCGACTTTTTGAATATCGATTCCGCGCAGTCGACCCATAATTACGCCGAACGGGATCGACCCGATCAGATAACACAGCACAAGCGCCAGTGCAACTTTCAACTATCTCTCCTTCTTCGCTTTTCGTATGATAATCCTCAGCGGAGTGCCCTCATATAAATACTCCCGGCGTATCCTGTTTTCAAGATACCGCACATACGAAAAATGCGCAAGATCGGGGTTATTGACGAAGATCACGATGGTCGGAGGCTTGACATCCGTCATGGTCGCATATTTGACCCTGAGGTCCTTGCCTTTGCGCGTATATGGGTGCTCGTCGACGGCTTCCTGGACGATCCTGTTCAACTCGCCGGTCGGAATGCGCATAGCATGGTTTGAGGCGGCGTCAATCGCAGTATCTACCGCATCGACAATCCCCGTGCTCTCGACTGCCGATGTAAACACAACTGGAGCATAGTCCAGAAATGGTACCTGTCTGTGCACATCAGCTGCAAACTTGCGCATATCCTCTTCGGAAACCAGGTCCCACTTGTTCACGACAACAACGCATGCCCTGCCCGCATCATGTGCAAAACCGGCAACACGTTTGTCGCCGTCACGCAGACCGTCCGCGGCGTCGATCACAATCATCGCCACATCTGCACGCTCCATGGCCCTGACAGCGCGCAGCACGGTATAATACTCCACCGAACCCTGAATCTTTCCCGATTTTCTGATCCCGGCAGTGTCGATGAGCACTATCTCTTCATCACCGCGCCGCAGCACGGTATCGACCGCGTCGCGCGTGGTGCCGGGTATGTCGGAGACTATAGCGCGTTTCTCGCCGAGGATTGCATTTACGAGAGAAGACTTGCCCACATTAGGTCGGCCGATTATCGCAATTCGGATGGCGTCTTCGGGGTATGCAGGCTCTTTGCCTTCCTCAGGCAGGCTCTTTACCACATCGTCGAGCAAATCGGCGACAGCCCTTCCATTAAGTGATGACACGGGGTGAATATCGCCCAAACCCAGCCCATAAAACTCGGCGGCGTCCTGTTCACGGGCGTCATTGTCCGCCTTATTTGCGACCAGCAGCACAGGCGTCTGCGATCCGCGGAGTCTCTCGGCTATGTCCTCGTCACCGGGAGTAATGCCTGTCGTGGCATCGACCATAAACAGGATCACATCGGCCTCATCAAGAGCCACCTGTGCCTGGACAGTCACTTCCGACTTCAGCGGGTCACTCTCATTTAGCAGAATTCCGCCGGTGTCGATCATAACGAACTCGCGGTTGTTCCACTCGGCCTCGGCATAAATTCGGTCACGAGTGATACCGGCTGTATCCTCGACAATTGCAATCCTGCGGCCCACTATTCTGTTAAAAAGAGTCGACTTGCCCACATTCGGCCTGCCGACTATCGCTACCAAAGGTTTATCCATCTGATTCATTTTCCCCTTATTTCCGAATCAGATGGTACCATAGAGTGGGGTCTGAGTCAAACGAACAAGGTAACAGGCCACAGTAACGTTGCCTGTGCCATATTGCCTGCTACCTATATCCTGTGAAATTTGCGATCAAGCTCCCAATTCGAGAGGCTTATTATAATCGGCCTGCCGTGCGGGCATACAAAGGGATTGTTGGTCTTCATCAGGTCATCGACAAGCCGTTCCATCTCAGGCATAGTAAGTAGCTCACCGGCCTTGATGGCCATTTTGCATGATGCGGTAATCAGGACCTGATCCGGGCGGACGAGCAGGTGTTTGGATATACTCAAATCCACTAGTTCCTGGATCATATCACGCAGGGTGCTTTCGGCCTCTTCCAGTTTCACATTTGCGGGAGCGCCGCGCATAACGAATGTATTCTGTCCGAACGGCTCAAGCGCATAGCCCGATTTTCGTATTTCTTCGAGCCTCTGAGTAACGACTGCGCTCTCTTTTGCACTCAGTGAAAGTGTGATAGGCACAACCATCCCCTGCACAGCAATCCCGCTCTCCTCACGCGACTTCATCATGCGCTCGAAGAGCACCCGCTCATGCGCAATATGCTGGTCTATGATGAGCACTCCATCGTCACATTGTGCAATAATGTATAAGTTTCTGGCCTGACCTATAACTTTCACTCCATTCAACGAGACTGTACGAATAAAATTGGAATCTGCCTCTGGCACAGGAGACTCTTCAACCGGAACGCCCTGCCCTTTCGTCCAGACGAACGGGTCATCATTATCGGATTCGGATATGGCTGCTTCTCGTCTCTCGGCCAGAGCCTGCTTGAATGACTCAATGTCGGTCTCCGAATGCTCAACAAAACTCCCTTGGCGGGCTGGCTTTGGCGTATAATCCGGCACTGGACGATGCTGCTGCGCCGTGTCCGAGTTTGCTATAGTTGGAGCGGCTGCGCCAGCCATAAGAGCCTCATTTACAGCTTTATAGACCGCGCTGTGAACCTCATTTTCCCGAGAAAATTTGACCTCGGTCTTGGTCGGGTGGACATTGACGTCCACAAGCTCGGGCACAAGGTCGATAAAGAGCACCGCCACAGCAAAACGTCCAGGCTGCAAGAGACCCCGATACGCCTGATCTAGAGCGTGAGTGACTGTGCGGCTCTTTATAGGCCTGCCGTTTACAAAGAAGACCTGATCACGGCGGTTGATTTTGGTAAGCTGAGGGTTGGAGACAAAACCCTCGACTTTCATTACCAGTGTCTCGAACTTAACCGGAGCAAGCTGCTTTGCTATATCTTTTCCCATCACCTGGGTTATGCTGTTGAGCCGGATACCGGTGCCGGGCGATAACAATACTTCGCGGCCACCGTGGGTCAGTCTGAAATGAATTGACGGGTATGCCATGGCAAACCAGCCGACGATCTCAGTGATATGGGACAACTCTGTTTGAGAAGTTTTTAAAAACTTTAACCGTGCCGGGGTGTTGAAGAAGAGTTTTTTCACAGATATCGTGGTCCCATGAGGCGCACCGACTGATTCAAGGTTGTTGATAGTGCCTGCCTCAACCTCCAGCCTGACTCCATCTGTCGATTCAGTCTTTGTAATCATCTCTATAACCGAGACCGACGCTATGCTAGGAAGGGCCTCCCCGCGGAAGCCGAGAGTGTGGATTGATTCCAGGTCCTCAGCATCTCTTATCTTGGATGTGGCGTGGCGTTGGAGGGAGAGCACGGCGTCATCACGGATCATGCCGCAGCCGTTATCTACTATCTTGATAAGGTCTTTGCCGCCCTCTTCGAGCACAATAGTAATTGAGGATGCTCCTGCATCAATGGAGTTCTCGACAAGCTCCTTTACCACTGAAGCCGGGCGTTCGACAACCTCGCCAGCCGCTATACGGTTTGCGGTGTGCTCATCAAGGAGGGATATTCGGTTTTTTATTACATCTTCCAAGATCAGTTCTTTCTAATCGCGAAAACTCGAAAGAGAGAAAATATTTTTCGGGCGCTTATGTTCGGGCGCGATATCCGATCGCGACCGGAAAAGAACACTGCGATTTGAAATCGCCGGATTCCCTTCGGGGCAGGATCAAATATCCAGCCCGAACAACACATATGAATTTAATCTGATAGTCTTCTGTACCAGATCAAGACTCTGACCATATCAAAAACATATATGCCGCTCACTAACACAAACATCGAATACGTCCATATTATCGTAGACTTGAACAACTCTCGCTGCAGCAATATAAAGCAATACATCACTCCAACAATAAGAACCAGTCTGGCAAGAGCCAGCAACACTACTTTGATTCCATATACAGACGGCCATATGGTAAGCTTGCCGGACCCCATACTCTTCCGACTCATTATACTGTTTGTCAGTGACAATATATTTAGCCACGATTCAACAAACCCGGCTGCCAATCCAATCACAATGGCAATCGAAACTTGAACAATGACATTCTTCGGCACGGGACATACAAATGCGGCGTATCCCGGAATAATCAGCACGCCAATTAGCATTATAGGGACCGCAATCAACATCAGATAGATAAACGGCGGACGGTAATAATATGGAACGTCGTGTTTTGTAATTGTAAGATCATTTACTGTCATTTTCACCCTTAACTGAAGTTCATGCGGTTGGTTTCAAAGCAGATTGGGTGTTTCGGGAGTTCAGTTCCGAAACTAACTCGTTTGATCGCTATGTCTTTGTTCGAGATGAATCAAACATCCAGACCGCACAACAAACTATTCAGCTTTTTCCAGTGCATCTATATCCGCATTCTGTATGTATGGCAGGTTAGCTGCAATTTTACCCGCGTCCCAATTCCACCACTGCAAGGCCAGTAGTCTCTGGATAGCAGATTGATCAAAGCGATACCTAATCAACTTTGCAGGAATACCGCCTACAATTGCATATGGCGGAACATCTTTTGTGACCAGAGCCCTGGTTCCGATAATGGCACCATCGCCTATGCTGACACCTGCCATAATCACCGCCTCATATCCTATCCACACATCACTGCCGATAACAATGTCGCCTTTGTTGTCCCATGCATCATTGACCTTGAAGCCACCATTCCATTCATCATAAAAGATCGGGAACGGATAAGTCGACAAAGACTTGAGTGTGTGGTTTGCCGAGTTAAATATGAACCTGGCGCCGCAGGCAACCGAACAAAACTTGCCGATGATAAGCTTGTCGTTATTGATAGGATAATGATATAAGACATTTCGACGTTCAAAATCAAGACAATGCTCAGGATCATTATAGAAAGTGTATTCGCCGACTGTTATGTTCGGGTTTGTAATGACGTTTTTGAGGTAGCATGTGCTCTTGTCATTTACGCGCGGGTAGACCAACTGCGGGTTAGGGATATTGCCTTTATATTTATCAGTCATCTTTGGTTACTCTTGTCTTAGTTCAGGTGTGATATCCAATCACGACCGGAAAATACTCTGCGACCTAACATCGTAAGGTCTCATATTCGATATAGATCAGATACACAGGCCGAATAAAAACAATAATCAATAAAAAATACCAAATACTATATCTTAAGCACTTGCTTCTGCAGTTCGTAGAGCTTGTTCATGGCCTCTATAGGAGACATAGTAGCAACGTCCAGCTTTTCGATCTCTTCGACAACCGGGTGCTTTTCGCCTTCAAAAAGGGTCAGTTGAAGAGTCTCGCGCTTTGCGCTCACTTTCGCGCCTTTGCCGGTCGCTCGTGAGGCAGCACCATTAGACTCCAGGTCTTTGAGAATCTCCTTAGCCCGCTCTATTGCTTCATTGGGCAAACCGGCAAGC
The DNA here is from genome assembly GCA_021371935.1 of bacterium. Taxonomy (NCBI): domain Bacteria; species bacterium. The sequence continues at coordinate 125,892 of JAJFVF010000013.1, read as the reverse complement.
CTTGCGACCTCAATGCCGTAGCTTTTGTCCGTGCCGCCGGGCATGATCTTGCGGAGCCAGACTATACGGTCTTTCTCTTCTCGAACCGCGATTCGGTAGTTCTTAATCCCATCAAGCTGCTTTTCGAGGTCATTGAGGTGATGGTAATGCGTGGCAAAAAGGGTCTTGGCCCCGAGTCTGTTGATCTCCTCAGCAACCGCCCACGCAATCGACAGGCCGTCGTAGGTGGATGTGCCACGTCCTATCTCATCGAGCACGATTAGGGACCGCCGCGTCGCGTTATTCAATATATTAGCAGTCTCATTCATCTCGACCATGAATGTCGACTGCCCGCTGGCAAGCTCGTCATGCGCTCCGACACGCGTGAAGATGCGGTCTACCACACCTATTTCGGCCTCGTCCGCCGGCACAAAGCTGCCCATCTGAGCCAGCAGCACAATAAGCGCAACCTGACGCAGATAAGTCGATTTGCCCGCCATATTCGGTCCGGTGATGATAAGAAGTTGGTCTGAATCACAGTTGACCAGAGTGTCGTTGGGAACAAAGCGCTCCTCAATGAAGTGTTCGACCACTGGATGGCGTCCGTTTTTGATCCTAAGCACGTCGTCGTCAGTGACAGTGGGTTTGACAAAACTCTTTATTGATGCGATTTCAGCAAGGCAGGCCAATACGTCTATCTCAGCAACTGCACGCGCAACCTTGGCGACCTTAAGGGCTTCGTCGGCTACAGCGCTTCTCACCTCGCAAAAAACTTTGTATTCCAGTTCTGCGGCTTTCTCATCCGCACCAAGAACCTTTGCTTCCATCTCCTTGAGACCGGGTGTAATGAAGCGCTCGGCATTGGTGGTGGTCTGCTTGCGTATGTAATCCTCGGGCACCAGGCTCAGATTGGACTTGGTGACCTCCAGGTAATAGCCGAAGACTGAATTGTAGCCCACCTTGAGGTTCTTAATGCCCGTGCGCACACGTTCATCCGCTTCAAGACTCGCTATCCAGCTCTTGCCGTCACGCGATGCATGGCGTAGTTCGTCCAAATCAGCATTATATCCCTCGGCGATGATCCCTCCTTCTCTGATCAAAATAGGAGGGTCGGGCACGATTGCTTTGTCTATGAGTTCAATCAGCGGATCAAGAAATTCAATGGCAGCGGAAAGAGTTTTAAGACGCTCAGTCGACACGTTTTGAAGGGCGTTCACCAGTCTCGGAAGCTGCTTTAATGACTGTGCAAGGCCAACCAGATCGCGCGCATTGGCGCTCTCAGCTACTATTCGTGACATCAGTCGTTCGAGGTCCTGAACGCTGCCGAGTATCTCGCGGACTTCACCACGCATCATCGCATCGTTATATAATTCCTCCACACTGTCAAGGCGTTTATTGATTTGACGAACGTCGAGCAGAGGTTGATCGAGCCATTTGCGCAATGTGCGGCCGCCCATGGCAGTGCGGGTCTTGTCTATGATAGAAAGCAGACTAGCTCCACGTGTATCGGCGGACATAGAGTGAGTAAGCTCAAGATTGCGCCGTGCCGCAGCATCCAATACCATAAAACCACTGGTCGAATATGTGGACATAGTAGATATGGATTGAAGCGCATTGGCATTGGTCTGCTTGAGGTAGTCGATGACCATCGCAGCCGCTTCCAGACCCGCGCTCATATCCTCAGCACCGAATCCCCGAAGAGAATCGGTATGGAAGTGCTCGGTGAGCATCTCCTTGGCCGATTTGCGATATATCGAGTTGTCCTCATACCGAGTGACTGCCGCACCCGTCGTACGACGTATCGGATCGGAGAGGTCAAGCTCCATCTCCTTTATCAAGACCTCCGCCGGAGAGAGCCTGCCAAGCTCCTCTATAAGCTTCTGTGAACCGTGTTTGGCGTCTATCTCGGTCACTGCGAACTCGCCTGTGGATACATCGACCACCGCCACGCCGTATATATCCGGCTCGCTGGCCAGAGCGACCAGATAATTATTGGCCTTGGCGTCAAGCATGCCGTCTTCGAGGATTGTGCCGGGCGTGACCACACGAGTGACGCCGCGCTTGACTATCTTCTTTGTCTTTTTGGGGTCTTCGAGCTGATCGCAAATTGCCACACGATAGCCCTTGGAGATGAGCCTGGCGACATATCGCTCCACGGCGTGATACGGCACGCCGCACATAGGCACATCCGCAGCATATCCCTGGGAGCGGCTGGTGAGCACTATCTCAAGCTCGCGGCTGGCAACCTCGGCATCTTCGCCGAACATCTCGTAGAAATCACCGAGGCGGAACATCAGTATTACATCGGGATATTGATCCTTGATGGCCTGATATTGAGCCACCATGGGAGTGACTTTTTTAGCTTGCATCTTTTCTCCATATAGGGCACAGGGAACAGGTAATAGGCAACAGGACTATTGCCTATTGCCTATGCTCTGTAGTATGATACGTGCTTCCATTGTATTGTATCCCTCCAGGAATCTTTCATGGAGGGATTTACACTGTCTACTCCAGCCTCCAGGTAGGATACCTGGAGGCATAAAACGGACCTGCTGCCGCGCTGAGTCATAGGCTGTCAATCAGAGGTCGTAACCATGTGAGCAAGCTTCCAAGCAACAAAATTAGCGCTATGCTTGTAAGGTACTCTGCCACCGGCACCAACGTCACATAGGCCAACATACCAAATCCAACAAAGGCAAAATAGAATCCCGTTCGCGTGTCACGCCGCTTAGCCTTAAACACCCCGTACAAAGATACTATACTTCCAAGACAGGAAGCGATTGTACCCGGCACTATCACATCTTCACCTCCGCAGATATCATATGGATTGGCGTATTGGGAATAAATTCCCGATACGTGCTTTCAATACCAAATTATAACTTAAAACCATTGCCGATCAGCATATATGCTGTATAAACTGTGTGTAGAATGTAGACATCTGAATTAGCAAGCACACGGAGCATCTTTGACTCTTTGAATCATCCAGCTTACGAACGGCTTGATAGTCGATATCAAGACTTCGGGCAACATGCAGACCTCATGTGGAGCATTTGACACCCTATGCGTCAGATCATAAATCATCTTCCATTCAGGATACGCCATTCTTAATCCATCAAGCACATCCGACTGCCGAAACGATACAAATCTTCCATCGAGCATCAATAGATATGCGCCTTCTAGCAAGACAAAGTAACGAGCTATTTTTCTTGATGCAAGGAATGGATCATCAGGGGTCTTGAACAACTTATCAGGTATCTTTCCGCCGCAGGCACATTGCCACATCGGCTCGGTCCAGCAAATACGCGACTTGAGCAATTCGATAGACGGTGGCGGTGTCGTAATACCCTCTTTTTCCAATTCCGCAATTATATCCGCACCATGGAGCCTGATAGAGTTATATTTGATAATGAATCGCCAGCTATCCTGTTTGCGTAAATGCTCCACAGGAAATACCCCAAGGCTGAATTCCGAGACTACAGGATAATCGCGCTCCAGCATTTGCTTTGTCTTTACTTGCCAGCGCAAATCAGCTTCCGTTGGTTCATCAGTTGTAAAGGCAAACCAGTCCATGTCGGACACTCCGGCCAGAGCCTCATCAAACGCAACACTGCCACCTAATACAACCGTTTTGAGCCGGTCGCCAAAACGCAACCGGCATAAACCAAGAGCACGCTCTATCCCTGGTCGGAACTCATCTTGCACTGTGCATCATTCCTTTTACCTTTCCTGGAGAGCAACCTGACTATTCCAGCCTCCAGATAGGATACCTGGAGGCATAAAACAACGCACAGGTTTCTCGAAACATTATAATTAGCTAGTTAGCTTGTATTTGTTACTATCTTCTGCGCGAGCCGGAGCATCTCTACAGCAAGCTTTGATTTCCCATATTCTAGTATACACAGAAATTGATCAGGAGGTACTAGCTGACGATAAGTGATTTCGTGTTCAGGGTTGAATGCATGAACACTTACAAGACAGCAATACCTAAGCTGGTAATGAATAGAATTGTTGTCCAAGTCGCACACATGCTGCCAACCAAGCAATTGCGCCTTTTCAATCTCACAGCAGGCTTCTTCCCTGACTTCCCGACTTAAAGCAATGTCCAAAGGCTCATCGCTCTCCGGATGGCCGCCCGGTATTCCCCAGTGTAGACCATCAGAACTGATCATTACAATTTGCTTGCTGGAAGTATAGCAAACAGCACTTACTTGTGTGATCTGACTGCGTGGTGGAAGAATATGCGTACCATGCCAAGTGATTTCGTAAATCCTATTGTTAATTGTTGCTATTTCCCTAATATCCATCACATGACATGCCTATAAAGCCATATAAATGACATTCTATGGCTTTTACATTAACCAGTTTTCCCACAAGGCTCTCATCGCCCTTGAAGTTTATCGTTTTGTTCTGGCGAGTGAGACCCGTGATGCGCGTGCGGTCCTTCTGGCTCACGCCCTCGACCAGGACTTCGTATATGTTGCCGACCTGACTCGCATTGATCTCACAAGTAATACGGTTTTGGATATCTATGAGACGGCCGAGGCGCTCATTTTTGACTTTCTTTGTAAGTTGGCCGTCCAGATTTGCGGCGGCTGTGTTCGGGATCACATTATATGCAAACATAAATGCCGCATCGAACCTGATATCCTCAGCCAGACGCAACGTGTTTGCAAACTGCTCGTCTGTCTCACCAGGAAAGCCTACCAGGAAATCGGTGGTAATTGCAATATCCGGCACTGCATTCTTCAGCGCAGCGACACGTTCACGGAAGTGGTCCGACGTGTATTTGCGGTTCATCCGCCGAAGGACCTCGTCATCGCCCGACTGGACGGCAAGGTGGATGTGCTCGCAGACATTGGGCAGGTCGCGCATGGCCTCTATCAGGCGATCGGAAAGGTCTTTGGGGTGAGAAGTCGTGAACCTGATCCTCTCGATACCCGCTATGCCGCTTATAGCATATAGCAGGTCAGCAAAATCGACATGATCGTCAAGTGTGGCGCCGTATGAGTTGACATTCTGGCCTAATAGAGTCACCTCTTTGCGGCCGTTTGACGCCAGTCTTTCGACCTCGGCAACCACATCGGCCAGAGGCCGGCTCCTCTCACGTCCACGCACATATGGCACCACGCAGTATGCGCAGAAATTGTTGCAGCCATACATCACCGGCACAAAACTCTTGAGAGCTTGCCCTGCCCTGTCGACCCTGGGCGGGATTGTCAGAGTATCGGCAATCGTTTCCGGCAAATCCAGCGCGGATTTGAACTTGCGATTATACTGGATATCTTGTATCAGGCTGGGAATCTGCCAGATATTGGCCGTGCCGACCACAAGGTCGAGGTATGGCCTGCCCTTTTTGAGCTTTTCGCCCTCGCGCTGAGCCATACATCCGCAGACACCTATTATCATCTCGGGCTTATCGGCCTTGATCTCACGGAGAATGCCGAGTTTGCTCTTGGCTTTCTCTTCGGGCTTCTCTCGAACGCTGCATGTGACCAGCATCGCTATATCGGCCTGGCGCTCATCGTCAGTAGGCGAATAGCCCATACTCATCAGAATGTTTGCTATTTGCTCGGCATCGTCTTCATTCATCTGGCAGCCCCAGGTAAATACAATAAATTTGAGGTCAGTGGTGGTCATTTTGCTCCAAATCTGCAGGTAAATTCACTGCAGCCATGGTAGCAAAATGCGACTTTTCGTGCAAGGATACAAGACTATTTGGAACCGCTGATGCCGACCGGATCGGACGAGTCTATAGCCTTTGTTTTCGTGCCGATAGCCTTATCGACAGCAGTGCCGACAGTGGGCACTTCGCCCATCCCCTTGAGTACGACAATGATGCTCACACGTCGATTTGTGTAGCTTTCAGGATGTGCAGAATCGCGCGGATGAGTAGCAGCATAACCGCGCACCTGGTCTATCTGTTTTTCGCGCAGGCCACAGCTCTCCATGATCTGTCTGGCGCTGTTTGCACGGTCGGCTGAGAGTTCCCAGTTAGTATAGCCATCTGAACGCGCAAGCGGGCGATTGTCTGTGTGCCCCTCGATAATCACGTTGTTCGGCAGTTTCGTCAGTTCCTGAGAAAGACGACCTAGAAGTTGTTTTGTTGCGGGTTTGACCTTGGCGCTGCCGCTGTCAAAAAACATGGACTCCTTTGCATCCAACAGATCTATCTCAAGCCCTTCGTTTACAAGCCTGATGTCAACATACTGCTTAATATTCTTAAACTCTGGGGTGCCTGCTACGATATTTTCCAGTGTCTGTTTCGTCTTGGCCAAGCGCACTCTGTCCGCCGCTGCCTCTTGGGGTTTTGTGCCGGGACCACCTTTGTCCAGGTCTGAAACACAAAATGGCGCCTTGCCTCCCTGAACTGCCTTCATAAAGCCCACTGGGTCCTGGAAGTAACCCGCAACGGATTGCTTGATATTCTGGCTCAGCCCGACGATCCACATGACCAGGAAGAACGCCATCATGGCGGTCATGAAGTCGGCGTAAGCCACCTTCCATGCGCCCCCATGGTGGCCTGCATGCGATTTGCCCCTCTTAATAACCCGTATTTCAGCTGCTTCTTTTTCGGCCAATTACTTCACTCTCACTATGCGGCTTTCTTTACTTCTTCCGAGCCTTCGTCCTTCTTGCGGCCTCTGCAGGTGTCTTCCATCTCAGAGAAACTGGGCCTGAGTTCGGGTTCGATGTTTCTTCTGGCAAACTCGACGCATATCAGCGGGGCGTCGCCTCTGGCAAACCCGACCACTGCGTTCTTTATGCATGCCATATACTGCGATTCGCACTTGGCGATCGCCTCGCAGGCTTTCGCCATAGGCGCGAACAGTCCGTAGGCCAAAAGAATACCCAGGAACGTGCCGACCAGAGCAGCCGCCACTTTCTCACCGATGACCTCCGGCGGACCGCCGATGGCCGCCATGGTGATAACGACGCCGAGGACCGCAGCCACAATTCCGAAGCCGGGCATGGAGTCGGCAACCATGGTCAGCATACCGCTCATCTTCATCGACTCTTCATGCTGCGCCTCAAGGTCTATGTCCATCATATCCGAAAGGTCATAGACACTGATGCCGCCCATTACGACAAGTTTGAGCGTGTCGGCAAAGAGGTTCAAGGCATGATGGTTCTGCAGAAATGTCGGGTATTTCTGAAACAACTCCGATTCCTGCGGGTTCTCCACATGCTTTTCCAAAGCTATGAGTCCGCCTTTGCGCCCGACCATGAAAAACTCATACATCGCCTGAAGCAGTTCGAGGAAAACTTCTTTCTTGAATGGGTTGCCCTTCATCAGTTTCAAACCCACGGTGACCATAGCTATGGCGTCTTTGAGGGAATAGGCGATTACCACGCTTCCAAACGCGGCTCCACCTATTATAATAAACTCGGTATATTGCATGAGGGCGGCTACCTTGCCCCCGTGCATTGTAAATCCAGCCAGGATGCTGCCGAATACTATTGCGATGCCAACGAGCACAAACATCAGGCAATAAACCCTTCCTTGGAACTAAAAATTGCACTATAAAAATCATTCCATCAAATATGCGCCATTCACCACGGGAATTTGGCATTTATATCTGAGAAGGTGCTTAAGGCAAAAAAAGGGAACATAAGATCGGAGGTTTGCTGATGCCGATCATAGCCGACATAATCGAACAACTGGAGAACTGGGTTCCACCGGAACTGGCCGAAGATGGCGACCCTGTCGGACTGCATGTTGGTGACAAGAGCCGTGAAGTAAAGAAAATCTGTGTCACGGTGGATGTTTCGCCTCACACAATAGACCGTGCGCTGGGGATGAATGCCGATCTGATCGTGTCGCACCACCCGTTGATATATAAGCCGCTCAAGTCGCTCACGCCGGATGAGATAACAGCAAATCGCGTAATCAAACTCATTAAGTCCGATACAGCGCTCTACGCAATGCATACGAACTATGACACAGCCCCAGGTGGGGTAAACGATATCCTGGCCGACCTGCTGGGCGTGACAGGCTGCAAGCCTCTCACAAACCGCAGGCAGGACACATTCTATAAAATCGTCACATTCGTCCCTGAAGAGGCCGTCGAAAGCGTCCGCAACGCCATGGCCGAGGCTGGCGCCGGCAGGATCGGCCAGTATACTCACTGCAGTTTCCGTGTGAGTGGGACAGGATCGTTTGTGCCGCTGCCTATGGCCGATCCATATGTGGGTGATATAGGCAAACTCGCGGAGGTTGAGGAATTCCGACTGGAGATGATCTGTACCGAATCATGGCTGGATGCAGTCGTCGAAGCTATGATCGAAAAACACCCTTACGATGAGGTCGCATATGACCTCTATCAACTTGCAAATGACCCGATCATATATGGCTATGGCCGCGTCGGCACTCTAGAACATGAAATGAGCCTGAAGGACTTCGCCGAGAAGGTACGCACCGACCTTGCAGTAAAATGGCTGAAGGTGGAGGGCGATTTCAGTAAGCCTGTGCGAAAAGTCGCAGTGCTCGGCGGCAGCGGGTCGTCGCACTTCAAAGATGCGCTCGATGCGGGAGCCGATGTGTTCGTAACCGGCGACACCAAACATCACGACATACTAGACGCGAATGCATATGGCCTTGCAATAATAGACGCAGGTCACTTCGAGACTGAGAGGCCCGGCATGATCGCTATCACTCAGAGGCTCAAGGCCAATTACGCCGGATGCGGGATGGAAATTCATTACATCGAATAGATATTTGCGGAAGGACAGAACGTGATTACAAGACCTATTGTATCGCAGAACTGGAAATGGACTGTATTTGCAGTTTTTGTCATGTTATTTGTCCCCTCAACAGCTCAAGCAAATATATGGATACCCAGCTTCGTTCAAGTTATCACGTCTCCCCTTGCGGCATCATTGTTGGTCGTAACGATGATTGTCACTATACCGGTTTTGCTTGTGATCTCAGGCGTCGAAGCGCTGGTCGTGCGCAGATACACAAAAGGAAGAAAAACACCTTTTGGCGGCCTGGTTATTATAAATGCAGTCACAAGTATCTTCGGCACATTCTTTATGCCGCAGGGCACAGAGCTATGGCCCGGCCTGCCTATATGTTATGTCCTGACAATATTATCAGAAGGCTTAATCCTGTTTGTATTTTCCAATCGGATGAGACTGCCGAGGTCGATAAGACAGTCGTTCGTGATATCGGCAAAAATGAACACCGCAAGCTATGCGCTTTTAACGGCTATACTTCTGGCTGTGATTTATCTGCCCCAGATAGGCAATGAGAACCCAAACATCAGGAGAGCTGTCAGCGGAAAACTTGTTATGCATGAATATCGCAATGATTTCCAGATTCTTAACATCTCATCCAGCCCTCCAAAACTGCAGGATGTAGTTGAGCTTGGGCTGCGAACCAGCCCTCTTGATTCGGACGAGAAAAGAATCAAAAATTTTTTATTGCTGGCGGATGGACAAATAATCGGCCTGATGCCTCATAAGTTGCTGCATCTACGATATATTGACGGCAGTTGGCAGAAAGACTATGTGAACTTGCCGGATGGATTGTCCGATCCTGTTGGAATGTCGCATGATGGTGGGCTGATCTGCTGCACATTTCGCGGTCGCCAGGTCATATACGATCTCGAGTCGAAAAAGAAACTGCAGGACCTCGATAAGTATATGGATGGGATTGATCGGGCAGCTTTTTCATTCGACAATCGATATGCTGCCCTTGCGCATCGATATGAAGTCAGTCTCGGCAACAATGCAACACAATCCGCGGTCAAATCAATACTGGTAGACTTGGAAACAGGTTCTGTCACTCCGTTAAAGGACGCATGGTATTTTGCATCTTGCCCAGTCAAGGCACAGGTTGCATGGGTAATAGACAATACGATTGTCGTAATTGACTGTTCGAGCAGACACAAGAGAACAACTAGAGTGCCGGGTTCGATATGTTCCAATTGCATTGCATGGAGCCCCGACGGGTGCTTCATAGCTTATCTGGGACATCCGAACCCGTTTACTAAAGACATCTGGCGGCCGGACGCAAGAGCGGTTGATGTAAAAACCGGAAAATCCACTACGTTTTATCGTAATATCTGGACATCGGGCGCACCGACTAGACTTTTTTGGATGGAATGAGCTTCTCTGAAACAGTTGAAGCCCTTCCGCTCTTCTGCTAAAATATACCGAATGGAAATGGGGTGAAAAGACATGGGTCTGATTGCCCCGTTTGTTTAAGTCTATGGCTAAAACTCATACAAAGTTTGTCTGTCAATCATGCGGCTACGAATCACCCAAATGGCTGGGGCGCTGCCCGGACTGTGACGAATGGGGCAGCCTGGTCGAAGAAGTCGTTGCGCCTGAAGCACCCGTCAGTAAGCACGCCACAGCATTTTCCGGCGAATTCGCCACTCCTACACCAATTACAGACCTCACAGCGACCGGCGCTCAGCGAATATCCAGTGGCATATCGGAGTTCGACCGTGTGCTTGGCGGTGGCGTAGTTTCGGGTTCGCTGGTTCTCATTGGTGGCGACCCAGGTATAGGAAAATCCACAATACTTATACAGGTCGCTAATCATCTAAGCACAAGTAATGGCAAAGTGCTATACGTATCTGGTGAAGAGTCGGCTGAACAGATAAAGCTGCGCTCCAACAGGATCGGGATAGCTTCGCCGATGCTCTACGTGGTCTCGGAGACGAACATCCACGGCGTGGAGCACTATGTCGATAATGTTGCTCCTCAATACGTGATAATCGACTCCATACAGACCATGTTCGATCCAAACCTCGCATCCGCGCCTGGGACTGTGAGCCAGGTCAGAACTTGCACTGCTGCCCTTGCACGGATCGCAAAAAACGCCGGAATACCTGTTTTCATAGTAGGTCATGTCACCAAAGAAGGCTCATTGGCGGGTCCGAGGGTTCTGGAACACATGGTCGATACCGTGCTATACTTTGAGGGAGACCGGCATCAGAGCTACCGTGTGTTGCGCGCGGTCAAGAACAGATTCGGCTCGACGGATGAGCTCGGCATCTTCGAGATGCGTGAGGTCGGGCTGGTCGAGGTGCCCAATCCGTCTGAAGCGCTGCTCGCCGAGAGGCCGGAGCATGGGTCGGGATCGGTTGTGACTTCGACTATGGAAGGCACGCGGCCTATACTGGTCGAGATACAGGCATTGGTAGCGCCCAGCTATTTCCCCAGCCCGAGGCGCACATGCACCGGCATCGACTATAATAAACTCTTGATGATCCTTGCCGTGCTGGAAAAGCGTGTCGGACTTAACCTTTCGGGTAAGGATATTTACGTAAATGTGGCCGGTGGCGTGCGGATCATCGAGCCTGCAGCCGACCTGGCGGTCGCGCTGGCCGTAGCGTCGAGCCTGTCGGACTGCAGCATAAACGACAGCACTATCGCTCTCGGCGAGATAGGGCTTGCAGGTGAGGTGCGGGCAGTCGGCCAGGCCGAAAAACGACTTAAAGAGGCAGCGCGGCTGGGCTTCGACAAATGCATTATGTCAGGCCGCAGCGCAACCAAGATTTCAAAATCTATCAAGATCGAGCCTGCAGGGGTGCTGACAGTAAAGACAGCGATAGACAGCGCCTTTTCGGGATAAAGCGGGTTTTTATCACGAAAACACAAAATGAAGAACGCAAGAAAAGAAGTGCATATTGCTCTGTCGGCTGCAATTCAAAACGGAGGTTAAGCTTATATGTCATTCCCAGCTTGACTGGGAATCCAGGAACAGGCGCTTCGACGGAAGAGAGGTGTCTGGATTCCCGCTTTTGCGGGAATGACACAAGTTTATTTACCTTTGCTATAAGGTTGCATCTTGCTCTGTCATTCCTCACTGCACTCGGAATAACATGGCAAATAACTTAATTTATTAATTGGTCAGCGCACCATTCTTGGTACTATCGGAAAGTACGAAAATAGAATTTCGTGTTTTCGCACATTCGTGCTTTCGTGATTCAAATAGGAAATTATTTAATGAGCGAACTAATAGACAAAATACAAGCACTCAAGGCCGAGCGCGGCGCGGTAATACTTGCGCACAACTATCAGCTCGGCGAGGTGCAGGACATAGCCGATTTTACGGGCGATTCACTCGAGCTTTCGCGCAAAGCCGCACAGACGGACGCGGCAGTGATTGTCTTTTGCGGTGTGCACTTTATGGCTGAGACCGCCAAAATACTCTCACCGGACAAAACCGTTCTGATCCCCGATCTGCATGCGGGCTGCCCGATGGCAGACATGATAAATGCCAATCAGCTCAGGGAGTTCAAGAAGATGCATCCCGGTCTGCCGGTGGTGGCATATGTCAATACAAGCGCAGAGGTCAAAGCCGAAAGCGATATCTGCTGCACATCAGCTAATGCAGTGAAGATAGTCGAGTCTATGGCTGCCGACACGATACTCTTCGTGCCGGACAAGTCCCTCGGGGCATATGTAGCGTCAAAGACAAACAAGCAGGTCATCACATACTCAGGATTTTGCCCCACGCATCACCGCATACTCTCGCAGGACGTGATGCGCGCTAAGCATGCTCATCCTGATGCGCTGGTGATCGCTCATCCCGAGTGCACACCGGATGTAATTGCGCTGGCGGACGGTGTCGAGAGCACATCAGGTATGATACGGTTTGTAAGCGGCAGCGATGCAAAGGAGTTTATAGTCTGCACCGAACGCGGCATACTCCATCGTCTCAAAAAGGATAACCCGGACAAGATTTTCTATAACCCAAGCCCGCTCAATATTTGTCCGAACATGAAGAAGATTACGCTTGAGAAGGTCCTCTGGAGCCTTGAGGACATGAAGTATGAGATCACATTGTCCGCTGATGTAATTGAAAAGGCGCGCGCTGCAATAGAGGGGATGATTGCCATATGATCGGACTGGACCCTGTCTACCTGGAATCCGTGGTCAAAAGTGCAATAGCGGAAGACGTGGGCAGCGGCGACATTACCACGCTGCTCACCATTCCAAATGACATGACCGCTCGAGGCGTTATTACTGCCAAAGAGAGCGGAATTATTGCTGGTCAGGAGTTGGCATGGGTCGTCTTTCACGAGTTCTTTACTCAGACGATGTACGAGCCATTGATCCGTGACGGTAAGCATGTAAAGGCCGGGACCGTGATCGGCAATGTTTCCGGCAAGGCCAGGACAATCCTCACGGGCGAAAGGGTGGCTCTGAACTTTTTGCAGAGAATGTCAGGTATCGCTACTCTTACAGCAAAGTATGTCGACCAGGTCAAACACACCAAGGCGCGTATCGTCGACACACGCAAGACCACACCCGGCCTCAGGCGGCTCGAAAAATACGCGGTCACCTGCGGAGGCGGATATAATCACAGGTTCGGCTTGGACGACGGCATTCTCATCAAGGACAATCATATCGCTGCTGCAGGGGGTATCACGGCAGCAATAGAGGCAGCAAAAGACAGCGCTCCACATACTCTCAAGATCGAAGTCGAGGTTACCAATATCAACGGCCTTGAGGAAGCGATCAAAGCCGGGGCAGACATAGTCATGCTCGACAATATGCCTCTCGACCAGATGCGCAGAGCAGTCACATTTACCGACGGCAAGGTATTACTGGAGGCTTCCGGAGGAGTGAGCCTGAAGAGTGTCAAAGAAATTGCCGAGACAGGTGTGGATTTGATTTCAGTCGGCGCACTCACCCACTCCGCTCCTGCGATGGACATCAACCTGGAGATCGTTGGAGACATAGTGTGATCCCTATGCGAATCCATCGCTACGGCATGGTGACTTCGACCAATGATATAGCAATCGAGATGCTGCGCCGGGGCGAACCTGAGAGGACGGTCGTTACTGCGCTATCGCAGAGCAGTGGACGCGGCAGGCGCGGCAGAAGCTGGATAGATAAGCCGGGCGATTGCGCGATGATAAGCGTAATACTGACACCGGGCAGGCCCATATCTGAAATGGGCGAGCTGACATTCGTAATGTCACTTGGTGTCGCGGACTATCTTGAGATGAATCACAATCTTGAACCGGCTCTCAAGTGGCCGAACGATGTGCTGGTGGGCGATAGAAAGATAGTAGGAATTCTCGTCGAGACAGTAAATGGCTCCGGTGCGGTAGCCGGGATAGGATTGAATGTAAATCAGGTCGAGATGGCAAATGAAATAAAGGATACGGCCACCTCCGTCGCTATCGAGACCGGGCATCAGTCGAATATAGACGAGGCATGCGAGCGTCTTGCTGCAAAAGTGCTTGAAGTGTACGACCATTATCTTTCAAGTGGGTTCGACGAAATCTTGAGACGGTGGCGAGAACGCATGTGGGGCATCGGTCGTATGGTCGAGGTTTCTTCAGAGGCTGGTTCGATCGAGGGGACCATAGATGGCGTGAAACCATCGGGCGCGCTTATCGTCAAATGTGCGGACGGCAGTCTGCATGCAATACATGCGGCGGATGCAATCAGGGTTATTAGAAACACGTAAAGGGCAAGAATGCCCTTCATACAGGGTCGGGGGCAGGAATACCCCCGACCATCGGCATCAGCATGCGTTGGATACTTTGTTCGGGCTGGATATCCGATCCAGTCCGGAAGAGAATATTGTGATGTCAAATCGCAGATTTCTTTGCGGTCGCGATCAGATATCGCGCCCGATCATATATCAAAATAATCGCAGCTTAATATCAGTGGAAAGCCGAAAGTGGAAAGCAGCATATTCTGAACTTTCCACTCTCCACACTCCACTTTCAGCTATTATAAGGAGGAAGTAATGGCAACACCGAAAGCAGTGCTTTTGATCGCAGACGGTCTGGGTGACAGGCCGATTAAGGAACTGGGAAACAAAACTCCCCTGGAAGCGGCAGATAAGCCAAATTTGGACAAGCTCGCAGCCGAGGGTGAGTGTGGTCTTATGGACCCTATAGCGCCTGGGATTCGCGCAGGCAGCGATACATCCCACCTCGCAATTTTGGGTTACGACCCATACAAATATTACACCGGCAGAGGTCCATTTGAGGCAGCCGGGATCGGCATGGATGTCAAGAAGGGCGATATAGCGTTCAGGTGCAACTTCTCCACCGTGGACGATAATATGGTCATAAAAGACCGCCGCGCTGGCCGGATTGAGAGCGGCACGGATCAATTGGCTGCAGCCATAAATGGTATGAAGCTCAGCAGCGGTGTCGAGGTTATCTTCAAAGAATCGGTGGCGCACAGAGGCGCATTAATCCTCCGCGCACCCGGGCTCAGCGCTGAGATCACAGACACCGACCCCCATCATGAGGGCGTGGCTGTTTTGACCAGTGAGCCATGCGACCCTGATAACGCCGCAGCAGCAAAGACCGCTCAGGCAGTCAATGAGTTCGTCAAAAAGTCCTATGAGATTCTAAAGGACCATCCGGTCAACAAGGATAGGATTGCCAAGGGACTTATGCCCGCGAATATCATTCTGCCCAGAGGCGGTGGGATCGGGCCTAATATAGAGAGTTTCGAGTGCGAGCATGGCCTTAAGGCCGCATGTGTCGCGGAGACGGGTCTGATCAATGGCGTCGCAAAATACGTCGGCATGGATATCACCGAGGTCCCCGGCGCAACAGGCGGGCTGGACTCCAATGTGATGAACATGGCCAAGGCAATTGTCGAGCAGCTCAAGGACAATGACTTCGTGCTCTGCAACGTCAAGGGAACCGACCTCGGCGGTCATGACGGCGACCCCCAGGCGAAGCTCGATGTTATTAAGAAGCTCAACGAGATGATCGGATATCTGCATGACAATGTGCCGGAAAACACTTATATTGTGCTCACAGCCGATCACTCCACGCCATGCGCAATCATGGACCACTCGGGCGACCCTGTGCCGATCGTATTCTGGGGCGAGGGCGTGCGCACCGATAAGTGCGATAAGTTCGATGAGAGATCGGTCACGTCTGGTGGGCTTGGCCGCATTCGAGGCATCGATGTGGTAAATATCATCACTCAGCTTATGAATGTACAGGAGAAATTCGGGGCGTAGGAAAATGTTTTACCCTCCAGGTAAGATATTTGGAAGGATATGAAACACGCCCGTGCCAGCAATTGACACGGGCGTGTCCCAACTAGTAGAATAGCCGCGAAAGCCAATGTAGATCAAAAGCAATGTTAGGCAAGACAAAGAGAATGCTAGGCCATCGGATATATTTCTATGCGACGCGCGAGGATCTAGAACCAGTTATTCATTCAATCGAGGTTCTGATGAAATTTAATTATGCGCTGACCGGTCTACATACTTCGCTCAGTTTTCCAGTGTATTCCTCTGCGCTTGAGATTCCGACACTTGGTCAAGCAACGCAGGACTCGGCTATTGGTTGCGATTCGTATCTGGTTGTCCCAATCGGCACCCAAATTGTGGTTCGAGAGGTACCACAGATATCCGGTGGGGTCAGGTATGCGGTTGACCAATTAGTGAACCCCGATTCGATACACTTTCAGTCAGGCGGAGTGCGGGAAGGTGGCATAATCATCCACGGGCTGGTCGATACGACAGGACAGAGCGACAACGCGAAGGTAATATTTAAGCTCTTCAAAAAGTACTTAACGAAGAGTCTCATTAAGCAACAGGCATTCTACGTTGGTCCCACCGCGATAAAACTAAAGGAACAGGGATTCCGGTTAACGGCGGCAGTTCAATGCCCTCGCGAGTATGACCTTACATGATTCACAAATGAGGAAGCTCAACGAAAAGAATCTATTCTCAACACGACACTTTGCCGTACTAGTATGCTGCGCAAACCATAACTCATAACCCATAACGGAGCAAATCATGGCTAAGGATTCTAAGTTTCTGGCATTCGATTTCGGCGCTGAAAGCGGGCGCGCACTTTTGGCGACACTTGAAAGCGGCAAATTGACTCTGGATGAGATCCACAGATTTCCCACCGCATGCGTCTCGACCCTGGGACATATGCACTGGGACGTGCTGCGACTCTTTGATGAGATCAAACAAGGGCTCAAACTTGCGCTTGAGAAAACCGGCGGCAAGATAGACGGCATCGGGGTGGATACATGGGGTGTAGACTTCGCACTGCTCGGCGAAGATGGCGAACTGCTCGGCAACCCATATCATTATAGGGATGTGCGCACGGACGGCATTCCAGAAAAGCTCTTTGAATTAGTGCCTTGGGAAAAGGTTTTTGAGACGACGGGCATTCAGCTTCTGCCGTTCAACACTCTATATCAGCTCTATGCCATGACGCTTGACCATGCGACGGCTCTTAGGGGCGCATCGACGCTGCTCTTTATCCCTGACCTGTTCAACTATTGGCTCACAGGTGTGAAGTCATGCGAGTTTTCGATAGCGTCCACATCTCAGTGCTATGATATGCGGACCAATGACTGGGCATATGGCTTGATTACAAAGCTCGGCATACCCGCGTCAATCTTCCAGAAAACAGTCGAGCCGGGCACTGTGATCGGTACGCTTTCAGATTCTCTGGTCAAAGAACTGGGCATGGGCGCTGATATAAAGGTAATTGCTCCGGCGACTCACGACACCGGCAGCGCTGTGGCGGCAGTCCCCGCCAAGGACAAGGATTACGCTTATCTGAGTTCGGGGACATGGTCCCTGATGGGAGTTGAAACCGATAAGCCAATCATAAATGACAAGTCCCGCGATCATGGGTTCACAAACGAGGGCGGCGTGTCGGGCACGATCAGGCTGCTGCATAATATTATGGGGCTGTGGATCGTGCAGCAGTGCAGGCAGACGTGGCTCAATGCAGGCGAGCAGATATCGTATGCAGAGATAACCGATATGGCTGCTGGATGCGAAGGGTTCGTATCTGTGGTAAACCCAAATGCCGCCGTATTCCTCACTCATGGCGACATGCCAAGCCGCATACAGAATTATTGCCGTGATAGCGGCCAGAAAGTCCCTGAGACGAAGGGCGAGATCGTCAGATGCGCTTTGGACAGCCTGGCTCTGGCATATCGCGCCACAATGGAAGACCTCGATGACCTGCTCGGCAAAAAACTTGGTAAGATCCATATAGTCGGTGGCGGCACGCAGAACAAGCTGCTTTCTCAGCTCACTGCAGACGCGACGGGACGAACAGTCATTGCAGGACCCGTGGAAGCTACTGCAATCGGGAATGTGCTGGTGCAGGCTATTGGGACAGGTATGGTTGCCGACCTGGGTGAAGCCAGGCAGATCATACGAGACTCATTCGAGTTGACCACATATACGCCGACGCGGTCTTCGGAAATTGAGAGCGCTTATGCAACATTCAGGTGCTTGTCCAAGTAGTTTTGTTTCTGGAGTGACCAGGTGACAGAAAATTCAGGATTCGGAGATCCTGATCTGGTTTTAGGGTGGCGATTCGGAGATCGCCACCCATCAAGAATTGTTGGTAAAGATTGGATGCCGGGTGCGCGAGGTGGATTAGAGCAGTTTGAGCTGAGAGGACGTATTCCTGAATCATGCTTCAAGAAAGGAGTACGATTACCATGGCAACTATACCGATTGAGTTTATTGACTGTTCAGTAATATGGAATTGTCGACATATAGACCTACCTTTTCCCATTAAAGATGCATTCGTAGTGGGGAAAACGATAATTGTTCTCTTCAAACAAGACGCTGCCGATCTTGGAAAATCTTTCCAAAATCTTATCGCTCTGGATTCAAACGGTTCTCAGTTGTGGATCGCCGCGCTTCCGGAAGTGCAAATAAATGGAATAGCAGATGCATACCTCCAGATAGTGTCGCGGGAACCATTGATTGTGTATACTTGGTCTGGCTATGATTGCACAATTGATATAGCAACCGGCAAAATCTTAAAGCAGCAGTTCACTAAGTAAAATTGCAATCCATCAAGGAGAGTGCCTCCGCAAAATTCAAGGACTTGCCTGCGTAGTTATGTTTCGGGCACGATGGATATCGTGCCCGACCATAGAGATCCAAATACTCAATACAAAATCTAAATTACTAAATCTATCTGGGCCATCTGAGGTGAACGGGCAGTATCTCAGGAAACTTGGCATGCGGCTCGACCTGATACCAGTAGGCCGTGGAAGCGATATCGTCCTGAAGCTGCTGATATTTGCCGTTCGGCCACCAACCCAGCGCCTGGATTGTAACCTTGAGATCACTGTCAAACCTGACCGGATCGGGTATGTGCCAGCGGTATAACCCGAACTTCGGCACCTCATTGTCAATGTGGCGAACCAACGGCATGCCGGTGTAGGAGCCGGAATAGGGTTCCTCCCTGCCGTCGGGACCATGGAAACACCATGCACCGCAGAAGTAATCTTCAGTGCCGGTACCGCAGATTGTCGGGAACTTGGTGTCGCCGTCCATGAAGAACTTGATCTCGCCTTCGCCCCACCAGCCGTTTGCAAGCTGTGTCCAGGCCAGGTATGTGCCCACATATTGACCTTTGCCTTTGATGCCGTCGAGAATCACATGCTCGGGCGCATCTATAGGAGTGACCGCGCGCCTCCACTGCGCATGGAAATATGCAGCGTCACTGGGCACATCGTCGAGTTCATAATCTACTTGATAGAAGAAACCATGAATCGGCTCATGCCACTGGTTCTCGATCTCGATTTTGGCACTCTTTCTAAACGGCATAGGCCAGTAGGAGTTGAACCCGCCGCTGGGGTTCACGGCCATCGGGATCGAATCGACTTTTGTCCTAATGGCATGCCCGCAGCAGAAGAAATCACCAAGTGGGACTTCAACCGAAGGAATCTTCTCACCATCCCAATACACTCTGATGATACTGTTTCGATAAGTCTTTTCATTGGCCGTAATCCAGATGTGGCGGATAGTGCCAGACCCCTTTATTTCGGCTATTGTTGTCTTGGAATTCGGTTCCAAGGAGATGCATGGGCGGATTTTCCAGCCCTGGCCCAGCATCGACCCTGCACTATCGGCCTGGGGAATTTCCATCGCGCCTTTGCCTTTTTCACCATTGGGGTTCTCGGCGGATATACTGCGTGTTTTTGCGTTGGTTATCTTCGCGACGTTTGACAGAAAACCTGTCTCGAAGAAGCTCATTTCGTATATTTCCTCCTGATGGATATTCGATTATGCAACAATGTAGCACTTATATCCATGACGGTCAAGCAAATTCATTGACAAACTGTCTGCCATGTGCCAAACTGAGCTTAATCACACAGATTGGAGAGACCGAAATTCGTGGGCACAAGCATAAACATAGTGCACAAACCAAACAATATCGAACATGATATAGCCGCTATCCTGGCAAAGAGAATAACTCAGCGCTCAGGCTCCAATGCGGTCGGCAGCCCTGGTGATGTGAGTGTATTTCTTGAGATCGAAAATGACGGACATCCAGAAAGTTACAGCATCATCGATGCACCGAACGACGGAATAAAGATAGTCGGCTCTGATGGACGCGGGTTGCTCTATGGTGTCGGGAAATTTTTGCGGACTTCCAGCTTCGACAATGGCTTTGTGCCGAGCACATGGCGTGGCAGTTCCAGCCCGGATTGCGATATCCGCGGCATATATATGGCAGTCCACTTTAATAATTTCTATGAGGCTGCGCCTGCAGATGAGGTCGAACTATATCTTCAGGAGCTAGCTCTGTGGGGAGCAAACAGTATTGCATTCCATTTTCCACCGCAGCAGTTCGATGGTTTCAACGACCCGGCGGCAAAATGCAATATTGAGAAAATACGTGTGCTGATGCAGACTGCAAAACGCCTGGGGCTGGATGTTGGTCTGATCGAATGCCCGAATATAGGATTTAGGAATGCTCCCAAAGAGTATTATTACCAGCCGTTTCCTGATGATCTAAACAAAAGAGGCAGCCTCGGGACCCTGCTGTGCCCCAGTATTCCCGAGAGCAGGAAATATCTTTTGAAGCTCTGGGATGGGCTGACAGACGAGTTCTTGGACATTGGGCTTGATTTCTTCGTGTCATGGCCATATGACGAGGGCGGATGCGGATGCGACATGTGCTGGCCGTGGGGAACGAAGGGTTTTCTCGACATTTCAAAGGATGTCTCCGGCATAGTCCGGAGCAAGTTTGCCGGTGCAAAATTTATCTTGTCGACATGGCTGTATGACACTCCAGATGCGGGCGAATGGGAAGGCCTGAGCAGATCAATGGCCGACGATAAGTGGGTCGATTACATAATGGCAGATGCGCATGAGGACTTTCCGCGTTATCCGCTCGATCACCCGGTCCCCGGCAATCTGTCTCTGATCAACTTTCCTGAGATCAGCATGTGGGGTCAAGGACCATGGGGAGGCTATGGAGCCAACCCACTGCCTGCAAGGTTTCAAAGGCTGTGGAGCCAGGCATCAGACAAACTCGCAGGTGGATTTCCATACTCTGAGGGTATATTTGAAGATATAAACAAGGTCATATGCCTCCAGTTATACTGGGATAAGGACAGACAAGCAGATAATATTATAAGAGAATACATATCCAGCCAGTTTTCGCCCGGTGTCGTGGATAAAGCATCTGAGGCTATTGATATATTGGAATCAAATCACTGCCGTGAACAGATCGGCGAGAACTCGGCGAAGGCATGGGAACTGATTAAAGAAGCAGACGACAGTCTATGCGGCGATATCAGAAATTCATGGCGATGGCGCATAATTTACTTGAGAGCGCTGATCGATTATGAAATGTTCAAGACAGGCGGCAGATTGTGTGGTTCGACCTTGAAAAACTCATTCGCCGAACTCACGGATATATACTACGCACAAGAGGCTTTTGGAGTGGTTCATCCTCCAATTGTCGACGAATGAGTGGGAACATGTGCGTTCGCCATGCGTCTATAAAATAGAGGAATAAGCAGGAGGGCGGAAGGAGAATGACTCGCAAAATAATCTTCTTCAAGCGCATAGCTGCAGCCATGATGGCTGCACTCGCGCTGTGCTATATTACGCCTTCGATTGCGGATTCCACCTCTACCGACGCTCTCGGTGTTGTCACGGACGTCATTGTGGGTCATGGCAATAAGGGTCCCTATTTTCTTTCGTGGAACCAGATCGACTCGAACACAGTGAGCGTAGTCCTGAACGGCAGGACGCTGCGTTCGACCACTGATTATAATGTCGACACCACAAACGGTATGATATCGTTCAATGCAAATGTGCTCAGTGATGCAATCGTGCGTGTCTCATATAAGAAAACCAGCAGCTCAAAATCCACATCAAGCACCACAAACACACCTGTCTCCATCAACCTTATGCAGAATGGTAGTTCAGGACTGAACTTAACCAGCCTTTATGTGAAAAGTGCAACCGACAGTGAGGCAGGAGATGCGGTTATGGGCGTTGGTGGTAATAAGTCATGGTCCGGCGGCAAGCTCGAGTCTACGTTCCTTATGAGCCAGAAGACAAATGACGACGAATCGGATTCTGCCGATAATCTGGACACCTCTGCATTCAAACTCAGCAACACAACGAACCTGGGTGGACTCAAACTCACCGGAACATACTCCAAAGCAGGAAAAGATTTTGCCGGAGCCAAACAATATGGGCTTACGACAGGCCAGCAGACCATGAACCTTTCAGGCACCTATGGACTAGGAAAACTGCAGACCGGCTTCAAGTTTCAAAATGCTGACCAGACATCAGGAACAAATGAGGGCTATTATTCACGTGTCAACGAGCAGACCATGACCTATGCTCCCACGGGTGCGACAAAAGTCTCAATGGCTCATTCGACTACTGAGAAAGGCAATTCCCTAGCTGATGACTCAGAAACGGCCATCGAGACCAGCAAAGTGCAGTTGGATCAAAAGATAGGTTCCAAGACAAGCACAAGTTTGAGCGTTGTAAACACAAACACAACGGATGATGATTCCACAAATCAGGTTCAGACTAGGCAGGCGTCACTTACAACAAGTGCGATCCAGGGTATGAGTGTTCAGGGTACCGTTACGCAGAAAGACTCACTTGCCGATGGCTCTCAACAGAAAGTGTCGACTGCCGTCACGATATCTCCAATGTCCCAAGTGACGGTGAAAGCGGCATATACCGAGACAAACTCTGACGATAGCGATGAAAACGAATTTAAGAAAGATGTCAGCCTGTCGGTGACACCGGTTAAAAATGCCAAGCTTACAGCTAATTTTTCTCAATCGGGCGCAGATGACACTGATGCCATGACAAAGGGCGCCGCGCTGGAGATGTCACCAAGCAAAAAAATGAAGCTGTCCGCAGGGTATAAACAGGTGACCGACAGCAGCAACGGTATCATGACGATACGCGATTATGCCGCCACAACATCGCCATGGACATTTTTGAGCATGACAGGCAGCCTTCGCGACCGATGCATGGAGCAGGACTTTGCCCCAGACACAAGAAAGCTCAACCTCTCGTTGGCCCCATTCAAATTTATAAAACTGACCGGCGACTATCAAGAGAATCCTGAGAACACAAGCGGTACTGTGCAAGAATATAAAGCTACAACGATGGGTATGAAGTTCACGTTCGGCAGTATCGGACTGACAACCAATTATACATCCAAAGACGAATACTCTGAAAACGCCTTGTCGGATGAACGCGAGGTAAAATTGGAAGTCCCGGCATTCGGTCACGGCAAAATGAAGACTGGATATAAGATGGCGCGCAGCCTGGACGGGTCTGAAGTCTCGAAAAACACATATTCCCTTGGCTATGAACACTCAATCGGGTCGGATTTCAACCTCTCGCTGACGGGTTACTATTTACGATATATGCAGGACCAGGTTTTGATACCGGAAGAGTCTGAATATAAGACTGAACTGAACCTGGGAATTAAGTTTTAAACGTAATCATCGAACATTCATCCAATGGAGGATTTATTATATGTCACAGACAGAGATCGAACCAGTACAGGGTGCTTGCCGCCATATGAGAGCAAGATATAAACTTCAGACATCGCATAAATCACCTTTTCCCGAAAAGAGGTTCATAAGGTGGGAGTGTGAGCGTGGATATGATATTGAGAATTCAAACCAGGAAGACTTGACCAAATGTACGGATCAGGTAACCGGTTGCTGGAGAGAGGGATCATAGTCTGCATAGCTCACGGACTATGTCAACAATTTTCCAATTGCGGAGATGCTGAATTTATGAGTCGACATCTCCGCAATTATTTTTCATTCTCGTCTTATCACGACACCGGCTTCGATCTTACGACTCTCCATTCCGCGCTTTGATGGAGTTGTTGGAATCGTGGGAGAGCTTTCGACTGTCGGCTTTGAGTAGTGGATATTGGAAATCAACATCTGATCAGATAGCCCATCGCCTTCAGTGATACTATAGCCGCCGCCCACAATGCAACTGCTGATGCGGCAATCGCGACCGACAAATGAGCCACTCCCAATTACGCTGTGCGAGACTTGTGCATAATCATCGACCACACTGCCTTCACCAACCACTGTGCGGCTGCCGATTATTGCGCCTCTTCCGATACTGGCACCAGCGCCTATGTAGACCGGCGCGGATATCTCCACACTCGGGTCCACAACAGCCCTTTCACCAATCCATATCCCCTCGCCTATGTGCGTGGCCGGCAGATCGAGCATTAGTTTTCCTGTCAGTGCGTCGAAATGTACGTTTCGATATTGACCCGCATCTCCCACGTCACACCAGTATCCGGCAGGCGATAATGCTTTAATCGACTCACGGTTCGCAAGCATCGCCGGGAAAACTTTTCTGGAAAAATCGCATGACGCATCATAAGGTATACAGCTCATCACTTCGGGTTCGAGTATATATATACCGGTCGAGACCATATTTGTAAATACTTCGGTCGATTTGGGCTTCTCAAGAATCCGTGTCACATTAGCTGACTCATCACACCCGACAACGCCGAACTGAGTCGGTTCATTGACCTCGGCAAGCAAGATAGTGGCGATTGCGGAGGACTTTTTGTGCTTCCTTATTGCGTCGGCAAGATCGAAATCGGTCACTATGTCGCCATGAATGACTAAAAATGTGCCGTCGATCATCTTTCGAGCCTGTTTCACGGCTCCAGCCGTCCCAAGAGGTTCATTTTCTATGCAGTAGTTGATATTCACGCCCCAGCGGGCACCATTGCCAAAGTAATCTATTATATCCTGCCCATCTCGCGATATGGCAGCTATTATATCCTCTATACCGTGCTTGCGGAGCAGATTTATGGTGTGTTCCATCACTGGTCTGTCGAACAATGGAGCCATCGGCTTCGGACAATCGGACGCATAGCAATGGAACTGTGTTGGTCTTCCACCCGCCAATATTATCGCTTTCATGAGAGTTACCCCATTCTTTTGCATACCCGTAAAATTACGGAGTTCTAAAGGTATTATCGGTTTGTCTGCCCTATGGTGTTAGCCCGCATTATTCACGAGAAACGTGAATAATGCTCCCGGAGACATGGATTATGCGCTTTATGCATAATCCGGGTTAGATAAGCATTCATACAATAAATCATATAAATTAACCGTTGACAACCAAGCACTAATAATATATATTGCAATAGAATGAAAAGCAAAAGATCGATAATATTGGAAGGGGTAAAAGTATGAGAAAAATGATGTTAGTTGCAGTGTTACTGCTTATTGCCTGCAGTGTCGGGATTGCATATGCAGGAACATATGAACTGACGATCCCCGCAGCAGGATATTATTATGGGTCTGCCAGATATTTCAACATTGACTTTGGCCGGGAGTTTACTAGCATATCCGGCATGAGTATTGAGTGGTCCGGCGCGGTTTATCCCGGATACTACTATAATTTGACGGAAGGTTTCAGCGGCCCTTGGGGCGGTATGTTTTATATAGGAATAAATGGACCCAGCAGCAGCACGGCTTGGGATGCAGGCACATCTACACTGGGCACAACAACATACCCAAGTTGTGAGAGCTTTTCACAAACCGATGCTTTTGAGCCGTTCGACAGATACAATGTAGTGCCCTGGGACTTTCTCTTGGATGGCAAAGGTACTATTTATGTGGAATTTGTGCCATCGAATATCGCAGGCGGCGCTACGGGCACGAACCCATATGGCATCCTTTCTTCGGCAAAACTTATTCTGGATGCAACTGTTCCCGAACCGTCATCAATCATAGTCATTATGAGCGGCATATTGGCTTGTGGATTTAGCATAGCCCGACGCAAGAAGGCATAACCTGTTTTTTATATAGTATAGTGTTCTTATGGCCTGTGATCTGGATCACAGGCCATTTTTTCAAGTAGATTCTTGAAATCATCCTAAAGGACTAGTGCAAAACAACGACGAATTATATTCTGCGACAAACTGTGGTCGCAAGGAGGATGGTAATGGGATTTGTATGGCTTGGTTTGATCTTATTTATGGTCTCGTTTATGCTCAGACGCTTTCACAAGGAAACCAGCGATAATATCAATTTGAGACCCTGGGCATGGGCAACCAGGATTCTGGCCATTGTAATGGTGATCGGCGGCTTGCTGTCAGCATCCATCGTCATCGTGCCTGCAGGTTACCGCGGTGTAAAGATGCGTTTCGGAGCTGTAAGGGGAACGCTGAACGAAGGTATAAGTTTCATCGTCCCGTATGTAAATTCAGTTGAACTTATGGAAGTCAGGACACAAAAAGAAGCCTCAGAGGCGACTGCAGCATCCAAGGACTTGCAGATAGTAACAACATCGCTGGCGCTTAACTTTCACATAGACCCAGCACGCGTGGGTGATCTCTATAAATCTGTGGGAATTGACTATAAGTCGAGAATAATCGATCCGGCTGTGCAGGAGTCCATTAAGATGGTGACTGCCCAGTATACGGCTGAAGAACTTATTAAGCATAGAGCGGCCGTTAAGACCGGTGTCGAAGAAGATATCACCAAACGTCTGAGTGTATATGATTTAATTGTTGAGCCGGCGGGGCTCTCCATAACAAACTTCAATTTCTCAACTGAATTTAATGCCGCAATTGAGGCTAAACAGGTCGCTCAGCAGGAGGCTGAGAAACAGAAATACATTTTGCAGAAGGCGGAACTGGAAAGGCAGACTGAAGTAACTATGGCAAAGGGCGCGGCGGAAGCAGCCAAACTAAATGCACAGGCGCTTCAGGCGCAAGGTGGTTCAAAAGTGCTTGCGCGCGAATGGATAGAGAAGTGGGACGGCCATGTTCCGACCGTCTCCGGCGGTGCAGGCAATGGTGTGATAATAGATATCAACTCACTGCTCAGAAACGGTCAGTAAATATGATAAGATAGCCCGGCATTATTAACCGGGCTATCATCACACTAGACTCGCCTTCGCATCTTTACTCCGACAAGGGATGTAATCCCCACCAACATAGCAATCATACTAGCAGGTTCCGGCACAGCCGTCTCCAGCACGCCGAACTCACTCGGGCTTTCACCCGGATTATCGATGTTATTGAACATTACTGTCCATGACTGATATGCAGGCGCAGCACTATACTCCGCCTGGAACCCATTCTCACTCTCCCCAGCGTATAGCTCATTCGTCACATACATCCAACTGATGAAGTGAGGCACGCTGGTGTCACATGCCCATCCCGACGGTGAAGACACATTGAGAACGTCCGTCGATTCGTCAACTTCGATCGCAAGGAGCCAGATTGTATAGTTTGCGCTCGCGCTTGTGTTTGTCAGTGTGTAGACCCATGCGCTCGGGTCACCTATATCTACCGGCTGTCCCATAACAAGTGCACTATATTGCTGTGCGCCTATTGCCTGGCACATCGCCGGACCGCAGCAGACAATCAATATCGCGGCGATAATTAACGCTCGCATCAGACATCGCCCTCCTTTGGCTGCTGAGCTGTCAGGAATTCAAACGATTATGTGCTGGCCCATCAATAAGCGAATGCACCTGTCATACATCCTACTCACTTGCCTTATGACGTGCAAGATGCGTGCCATATTTCGCCTGAGCTGGCATAAATGGCGTAGTTTAATATAAACTCATGCACAATAAATGTTGAGCTTAATTACCGTACTAAATAATAATTTCATAACTCAGGTTTTCATGGCAGGCAGACGGGTATACTTCGATGTGGCATCGGCAGCCGGGCGTAATGTCACGCCCTCAAGCCCAACGGCAAAGGAGGACACAAGACCTATGTTGCGATTAACCCTGCTTCTCACAATTGTCTGTCTGTGCAACACTCAAGCACAAGCAGTTCAGTCATTTAAACACAAATGCTACAGTGCCGAATTTTCGAATGGTGAGTTTCGATATCTTTCCAGATCATCGCGTAATGCTGATTTCAAATACGCATTCCATAGCCTGCAGTTGGGCGCAAAGCGGATTATCTTCAAAGGCGATCCTGAAGTAAAAACTGCGCATGATGCAGTCTGCTATTATTACGGCAATATCATATCCGAAAGCTACAGCGCTCTGGATAAGGGCGTGGAGCAGACATGGGTCATAAATTACAAGCCGAAGAGTATAGGCGACGTTATTATCGAAGGCGAGATATATTCCCCACACACTCCACGAACCTCACCTTTCGGCATAATCTTTACCGATAAAAATGGTCATGTGGCGCTTACTTACGGCAGGGTCACAGTGATAGACAGTGCAGGTAAAAAGTTCGCGTGTCTTCCACAAATCAGCGGCAATAGTCTGAAAATATGTATCCCTTACAATTTTATATCCAGCGCAAAATTCCCGATACAGGTGGACCCTGTTGTCGGCAATGAAACACTGGTCTGCCCGACATACGGCGCTGCGCCGGGAACTCAGGAATCAATGAGCATTGCTGCGGGCAGTAATGGCTACCTTGCAGTCTGGTCGGACACACGTGGTCCCGATGATTCGGACATATTCGGCTGCAGGATCAGTTCGAGCGGCGAAATTATCGATGTGCTCGGCATACCGATATCCACATCCTCGGGCAAACAACTTACACCGGATGTCGCCTGGAACGGCACCGAATATCTTGTGGTCTGGGCGGATAGGCGGAATTCTCTACAGCACATATACGGCTGCAGGGTCCGACCAAACGGCGAAGTGCTCGATCCTCAGGGAATTCTTCTGTCTGGATCGACCGCCAATCAGTATTACCCTAAAGTTGCATCGGACATGAGCAGCTGGCTGGTGGTCTGGCAGGACACAATCAGCACCTCGCTGGATGTGTATGGCTGCAAGGTCAACTCGGACGGGACTATTAGCAGAAGATACGGCATCTCCACGACCGCCAACAATGACGAGATGCCGGATGTGGCATACAACGGGACCAACTATATTGTCGTCTGGCGCGATTATAGAAATTATTCATCGAGCAATACCGACATATACGGCTGCAGGGTATCACGGCTCGGCGTCCGTTTAACGGGGGATGTGCTGATCTCATGCACGTCGACCGGGTCGACCGGAGCGCCGGGAATCCAGATGAACCCGCGTATCTGTGGCATGGGCACCACATGCATGGTCGTCTGGGAAGATTACAGAAACTCAGACGATGAGTCCGATGTATATGGAGCAAGGGTAAGTTCAGCAGCCTCCGTTCTGGACAAAGGCGGCATTGCGATATCTACTCAGTCCGGCGATGAGGAGATGCCCTGTGTCGAATATAATGGCAGCAGGCTGCTGGCCTTATGGCGCGCTAAGGGCTCGGACAGGACCATGCGCGGAGCCAGGCTCGACACAAGCGGCACAGTCCTCGACGCTTCGGGTATTGCAATATCGACCGGTATGGCGGGCGCGACATGTGGATGTGCGGCAGGATTAAACAGCTCGTTTGTTGCGGGATGGAGCAGTTTCAGCGTGACGGACTCGGATGCGCTGACCACACTCGTAACCAACGGCGGATCGGTGCAAAACGCTGCAGGTAATACGACATCCATGGCGCTCGACGATGAGAATGACTACTCCGTGGCCGATAATGGCAGTGAATACGCAGTCGTATGGTCCCAAAGCGTAAACGGCAGCTGCGATATTATGGCTGCAAGGATATCTCATGATGGCGAGCCGCTGTGTGACGAGCCAGTAAATATCACTTCCACATATTACGGCGACCAGGTCGAACCGTCGATAGCATGGAACGGAACAAAATATCTTGTGGTATGGTCGGGCAATGAGACATATTCATCCACCGAATGGGATATTCGCGGTTGGTTTTTGGATTCCAATCTTAACAAACTGAGCATATCACCATTTTCAATATCTGTGGCCTCGGAAGATCAAGCAGACCCATGTGCGACATCCAACGGAACCAGCTTCTTTGTGGCATGGGAGGATTCCAGATCGGCTGTCTCGCCTAATTACTATACTGATATATACGGCGCCGTGGTATCGTCCAGCGGCACAGTTACAAACGCGACAATCTGCACCTCCACCGGCAGCCAATTGAACCCTTATACCGCCTCAAACGGCACAAATTACTTTGTGGTTTGGGAGGATTACCGCTCGTCAGCGCGGATATACGGCACGCGCGTGACCTCCTCGGGAACCGTGCAGGACTCAGGTGGAATCGCCATGCCGCAGATAACTTACAGTGAAACGACACCCAGCGTATGCTATGGCGGCGGCAATTATTTCGTCACATGGTCGGACATCAACAGAATATCGGGGTGTAGGGTCTCCACAACAGGCTCGGCCCTCGACACCTCCGGCCTTTGTATCGACAGTGGGACCAAGACAAAATCCAAGCCGAGCGCTTGCTGGGACGGGTCGATATATAGAGTCGTATGGGAAGACTACCGCTCATCAGATTCAGCAAACTCTGACATATATTACACCACTGTCGATTCGACCGGTGTAGTGTCTTCATCACCGAAGATCGCGCTCGTATCGAACCTGATCCCGCAGTTGGCACCAAGGATATTCTACTCAGGCAGCCAGGGCTTTATGACATATTCACGGCTATACAATTACTCCGACGGCGTATGCGCAGTCACATTGCAGGATCAAGCCGCTCAGGAAGTGGACACAATCGCGGAGGCAAAGAGTCTGTCTGCCGGGACAACGGTCTCACTTGCAGACAAAGCCGTAACTGGTGCATTCTCAGGCTACTTCTATATCGAGGACCTCGACAGGGTGAGCGGGATTAGAGTGATATCTGATGCGGCCATTACTCGCGACAGTCTGGTGAATGTTATCGGTCCCATATCGATATCCGACGGTGAGCGCCAGATCATCTGCACGGAACTCTACAATCTAGGCACGACTGATGATCCCCCTGCCCCGCTTGGAATTCGAGGCGACTATCTGGGCGGCGCTGCGCTTAATGCTCAGACACCGGGAATCACCGGCGCATACGGCGCAAACAACATCGGACTGCTGGCAACCACATGGGGCGAAGTAACATCCACCTCATCCACATATTTCTATATCGAAAGCCGTTCCGGCACGACTATCAGGGTCACATCCGGTTCTCTTTCAGAGCCAGCGGTGGGAGATTATGTGTCCGTGACCGGAATAGTCTCGTGCGAGTTGATATCCGGCGCAGTGTGCCGCGCAATACTGCCCAGGGAGCAAGACGATATAGTGGTTTACTAGTGATAACTATGCGATGCTGCAGGGATGGACATTATGAGTAGATTTGCAGACTGCAAATTAGTGGCATTCCTGCAGCACATCAAGCTTTTCCG
This sequence comes from bacterium, assembly GCA_021371935.1. Taxonomy (NCBI): domain Bacteria; species bacterium. The sequence continues at coordinate 94,425 of JAJFVF010000013.1, read as the reverse complement.
AGGTTCAGACACTTTGGTCAAAGTAATAGATCATCGCGGATCATCGGAATGGATTATGATCAATCGAGTGAAGTGTTGAAAAAGCATTTTGTCCATTTTGCTTCGTTATTCCAACATATATAGCAGACCTGCTTTGCCTAGATGGCCATAGAAGCAGAGGTGGGCTATAGGTTCGGTAGAAACAGATACCCCACTTGGTTCCTTCTTTTGGCAGCTGGAAATCAGCTTTATATCGCAACGATCTTAAAGTTTTGAGGTCATTTTCCCATCTTGATATTTTGTCTGTTGTTGCATAGAGATCAGATATTACCTTAATTTTAGGTATCCACAGAGCATACGTTTCTTCAAATTTCTCTGGCTGTTTCTGCTGCTGCCAGAGCTTGTTAGCAAAACCACGTATGCTCTTTGATTCTGCCAGTAACTCCTCGCTTGCAACACAACCGATGACAACAAGTTGTTGAGATAGATATCTATCTGTTGTCTTAAAAGTGTGATCCGCTGCAACTGTTCTGGAAAGCTTTTCTAGGTTTTCATAACCGGCCAAGTTTTTAAGTTTTAGAGGTTTGCTGAGGTCTCCACAGCTCACATAGATTTTTGCAGCAGGCAAAGCATAAATACATAGATCAACAAGATAAAAACATCCATTTACAAGCGTAATCATGGCTATTGAAATCATCACCTTAAAATATAGCCTACGACTACGCTTTGGCTTTTTACCAACCATCGCTATGCCTTTCACTATAAATAAGAACCATATGAAACATATTACTGCCAATCCGCATGCTGCAACTATTGTTTGCCAGTTATCTTGTGGTCGCAATTGAAAATTGGTATTACTTACTATGCATCGATAAAGAGATGTATACAGACTCTGGCCGATAGAATTACAGATCCAGGTTGATAAAATTGAATAGGGCAGATAGTATGCAGAAGCATAACAGATGATTTTTGCAACCAACCATCTCTGCTCCCTATTCCAACCTCGAAACATTATTGTAATGAAAAACCAGAATACCATACTTCCCATTACAAGCTTCGGTAGTGATAACTTCAGGCTGTTGTGGATGTTGCCTTTTGGAAAAATATTATCTACAACAATCAGACTAATAAACGTGTTTAGACACCAGAACCAAACTGGCCCTATGATATCTTGATCCGATGATACATTCGCATTTCGCGTGAGCCATTTCAAAAATTCCGATGGATGAAACACAACCTGAAAGAACGTTGACGGAACAGTATACAGTGCTTCGATCCAATCTCGTATATTTTTTTCTCGAATCTTAGGATTTTCCATTCGCAGCAATATCCAATGGTATTTCGTTCGTTGCTTCGGTCAGCAGTCAACTTTGCACTTCCTGATGATTTCAACTATCCCGCTGCAGAAGCCGCCGAACGCACCAGCCTTATAAACTCACCCGCATTCTATCCCCAACCTGCCAGGCTGTCAACATCAGCTTTTGTTAGGCTGCAAATAAGCGGCATTACCACAGCATATCAAAAAGTGGCGAGATCCGACTGGAACTTTTTGCTTGCCTGTCTCGACTAACAATTGCAAAACATCCTATGGAGGCAACTATGCGCGTACACCTTGTTGTTGTTGTGACAATACTGTTGTTAACATATCCAGCCTTGGCAAACGCACAAGCAGCAGTCGACTTTGACGACTTGGTTACAGACACAAACTATTATGTCGGAGACACATTTGTATCAAATGGTATTGAGATCAGTCTGGACGCTCTTTCGTCCACTTACCTGAGTGGCCATTGCACCATAATATCAGATGGATATGCTTGTGGATCAGGCAATGAAGCCTGGACAGGCAACGTGATGCTTCACTTCGGTTTTGGTAGTATTTCAGGACTATCGTTGTTGTTCGGAAACTATGGTGGCTACACAAAAGTTGAAGTTAATGGAGACACACAGAAAATTTACAATATGCTGGATTTGGACGGCGTACAGATTGGTGGGGTTAATGCTTCCGTCACCCAGAGTGCACTTACCGGCAATGTCCACGGTTGCTTAACGCTGAGCGGTCCGATTTCCTCTTTTGGTATTGGCGGACAAGAATTCGCAATTGACAATGTGACTGAGGTGCCGGAACCATCCACTGCGTTGTCATTAGTGACCATATGCAGTGCACTTCTGGGGATAAGCAAGATGCGAAGGCGTCATGTGCTCTAGACAGCCAACATTGTAGACTACGACTGACAAGACATTTGGTGTTTTGGTGTTTCGGGAACAAGTTCCCGAAACACCGCCGGACGCATTATCCCTAAAAACTCACCCGCATTCTATCCCCAACCTGCCCAGCTGTCAATATTTACCGCATTAACTGCATAACTCGTTCAGCGTCTCAGCGGTTCAAAACACCTAATTCATTTGTGTCGCCCAGAATTATAAAAACTTTGCGCGTAAATTCTTAAGAATAATGTCTACATTTAAGAAAATGGTGGTATACTTCTATATCAGGCTCAACATCAATAGTCTCATCTAGCCCGTATTATGCATAAAGCGCATAATACGGGTTTCCGAGAGCATTATTCACGTTTCTCGTGAATAATGCGGGCTAATAGTGGTTTGCTATTTCCGCGGAGGGGGGAGATCAAGATGACGGTAGTCGATTCAGCCATGACAAGAGAAGTCATGAGGGACATCTCAAAGCGGTCTGCGTTGGATTTAGGCAGTCTGGACGTGCATGTTATGCGCGGAGTCATCTATCTTCGAGGCAGACTTGAAAAGATCAGGAGCAGCGATGACATCGACCTCCATGAAGAGCTTCACATGATCGTGAAAGTGTTGAGGCTCAAACCTGGGATAAGGGACGTTATTTGCGAGGTCGACATCAAAGGTCCGAGGATGAACCTGCGGCAATGAATATTATTTAGCCCGGTCCACAGTGTGAACCGGGCTTTTTTATGGTCCCAGCCTGGATCGGCTAGATATCGAGTTTGGGAATATCAACGGGCATGCCGCCGTTTCGCATAGACTGTGCCCCACAGCATCCTGTCGCAACGCTCATGCGCCCATCGATTGGTGACGCAATAGGCGCCTTGCCATCGATCACATAGTCGAGGAAACCCTCTGTGATGACAGGGTCCGCACCACCATGGCTGCCTTCGGACTTCTTGATCTTGTATGTGCAATCTGATAGTTCACGATAATCGTTTGTGCGGCGTGTCTTGACCCAGACCTTGTTGGCTCTCTCAGATAATTCCACGCTGCCTTCGGTCCCGATGAACACGTAGTTGCGCTCGTCATCCGGCGTGAAGTGGCATTCCAGATATGCAGCTTTTGCGCCCGATTCGAGCTGCATCAACAGGAAGTTATTGTCCTCGACATCAACATCCTTGCGCTTGGCGCACTGTATGAGTTTCTCCCAATGCGGAGTCTCTGCAAGACAAGTGTCTTTTTCGTCACATGTGCGGCAGTTGAGGTCATTAGGCTTATCGCCGCCGAAGAAGTCCATATCACCAAACGCAGCAACCCGTTTTGTATATGACCCGCATATCCAGTGGACAATGTCGATATCGTGCGAGCCTTTCTGAAGCATCAGAGATGTGCAGTTTTTCTTTGTGGCATGCCAGTCATGGAAATACCAATGGCTGCCGCTCCATACGAAGTGGCGAACCCATGCGGCCTTGATCTCACCTATCATGCCCCTGTCAACAACGTCTTTCGCGGTGCGATAGATATTCATGCATCGCATATTGAACCCGACCATCAGTTTCTTGCCGGTCTCTTTTTCTGTGCGGATGATATGATCGCAGCCCTCAACGGTGATGGCCATCGGCTTTTCGAGATAGACATGCTTACCCGCCTGAAGCGCGGCGACAGCATGCTCTTCGTGCATAAAGTCGGGTGAAGCTATCATCACCGCATCTATATCTTTACGATCCAGCATCTGACGATAGTCAAGAGTCGTGAAGACCGAATCGCCAAAACGTGATTTAAAGTCGGCGAGGTTTTCTTCTTTTACATCAGCCCCGGCTACAACCTCGGCACGGCTGCTGTCTTTCCAGTTGTCGGCAAGAGATCCTCGCCCGCACACACCAATAACGCCTATTCTCAGCTTGTCCATATCGTCCTCTCAATAACCGGCATGAGGCTAAATCATGCCGCTAATTCTTCGGGCGAAGAGGTTAAATCCATAACCAACATACACCTTGACTACTTTAACACGCTGAGCTTGGAAAGGCAACAGGGAATGACAAAAACTTGTGCGGGTCGGTGGCTTTGGTATCCGATATCTAGCGCATAGCGTAGGGTTTACAGCCCTATCTCTTCATCCGTCAGATAGCATGCAGGGTCGGGAGCCCAAATATCGTTATACACCGCCTCGGAGCGGACTCTGAAGTTGCCGTTGCAGATTTCCAGCCATTTGCATTCGGCGCATCTGCCTGTGAGCAGTTTTTTACGATCCTTGAGACCGGCCATAAGCGGATCGGATGTATCGAGCCAGATATCGCCGAACGCTCGCTCGTGGACGTTGCCGAATGAATAGTGCCGCCAGAACTGGTCGGCATGGACATTGCCTTCGTTATCCACGCATGCAATGCTGATCCCCGAACTGTTGCCGCCGTTGACGCGCAATAGCTTCAACACGTCCTCAGCCCGACCTAAACCCTCATGAAGCATACGCATATATAGATACGGACCGTCGCAGTGATTGTCGACCGTCAGGATATCGATATCCAGTCCACGGCGCGCAAAGTCGGCTGTGCGATCTATAATTTTATCGACTGCCGACCGTGACTGCTCATGCGTGAGGTCCTGATCCTTGATCGAGCCGCCTCGACCCGTATAGACCAGGTGATAAAAGCATGCTCTCGGGATATTGTGCTGCTCGATAAAGTCGAATATGGTGTCGAGCTGGTCATAGTTATGCCGGGTGAGCGTGAGCCTGAGACCACATTTCTGCCCGACCGCTACACAGTTATCAAAACCTCGCACAGCCGCCTCGAAAGCGCCTTGTTTGCCGCGAAATTGATCGTTATCCTTGCCTATTCCGTCCAGGCTGATCCCCACATAGCCGAACCCTGTCTGCTTGATATGCTCGGCCATTTTCTCAGTTATGAGAGTGCCATTGGTGGATATTACAGTGCGCATGCCGAGTTCATTGGCGAGTGCGGCATGCTCGAAAATATCATCCCTTATCAGAGGCTCGCCGCCAGAAAAGAGCAATACGGGCGCGCCAAAGTCGGCAAGCGACCGTATCATTGCCTGAGATTCATCGAATGTAAGCTCATTGGGGTAAGCCATATTGTCGGAATCCGAATAGCAGTGGATGCACTTGAGGTTGCACCTGCGAGTGCAGTTCCACACCACTATCGGCTTGCGCTGCATCGCGCCCTGGCTCGCGCGGCCATATCGCAGTGCGTCGCCTGGAGTAGATTTGCCACAATATAGTTTGGTTATATCGATCATTATCGCTCCAAAAAAGTGTGCGGCAGTCAACCGTTAACCAATATCACATCCATCTCGCAGCGTGAGCAGTCGAAGCGAAGTTCCAACTTGTGACCCTCAGAATCGACCAGGAACAGCGGCTCATTTGCCTGCTTTGATGATCCGCACAGGCCGATCTGGCGCTTTATGCAATATCGAGTGGTCATCACTTTGCGACCGCGCATATCCAGACCGGACTCAGCCGCCGGTTCGACCGATGAGACTCCATGGCGCTCATAAAACCGCCTTGCGCAGATGTTGAGCACATTGCCCCGGTAAGATAGATATGTCTCAGGATACGGCACATCATTCCTGATGATCGCACCATAATCAATCGGCCTGTTCACCGCTCGCACTCCTATCAGTTCATCCAATACGCCGCGGCGCAGGCTGTTCAAAACCGATATCGGAATAAAGTATATATCGCTGAGTTCAAACGTCACGTTTGTGCATGTAAATATTGTCCCGCCGAGCTTGCTGAGCTGTTTATTTATATTGTCGATGGTCTGCTCGGGCTTTTGCGCAATAACTTTCTCGCATTCTATCGAATATTCAGCCGTGTTGCCGTCCTCGTCCTCAGCAGTCAAACACAGCCCGGTATCCGTGTCATGCAGGCTCATCGAGACATCGATTAGCCTCTCTGCTTTGGACTTCTGCAGCCGCGTAAGATACTCATGATCGTGATTGCGAAAGATAAAAGTGCCTTTTTCTATGCCGTCGAGCTTATCGGGAATGATCGTCCTGCCCCGTACGTTGTTTATCACACTTCCACGCAGATCGCCGCTGCTGTCAAAAAAGCAAATGCCGTCGCCGTTGTGCATGGAAATATTCGCATCCACAGTCACTCCGCGCGCACTGACCGATGTCACCTTGCCCACAGCTTCGCCTACCATCTTGGGGGTATCTATCGAACCCATATCATAATCGCGGCCATGCAGAAAATACGTAGTGTAGCCACGGTTGAATGTCTTGTTCACGTCGGGTTTGATATCGATCCGGCTGGCGCCTGATGACGGCCTCTTGACACCGAGGTCGTCCAGCTTCTGCCTGTAGAACGACACCACATTGGCCACATACGGCCTCTCCTTGAGCCTGCCTTCTATCTTGAATGAGGTCACACCCGCCTCGATAAGGCTCGACAAATGCTCAGAGAGGTTCAGGTCTTTGAGCGAAAGCAGGTGTCTGCCGGGTATCAGGGTTTTGCCCTTATTGTCGACCAGATCATAAGGCTTGCGGCACGGCTGCGCGCATTCGCCTCTGTTCCCACTGCGCCCTCCCAGGGCGTAACTCATATAGCACTGACCACTATAGCAGACACACAGCGCTCCATGCACGAAAAACTCAAGCTCGATATTTTTTGTAGCCGTTCGTATTGCCTTGATCTGATCCAGGCTGAGTTCACGTGCAAGGATCACCCTGTTTATGCCCACTTGCTCCAGAAATGACACTTTTTCGGGGGTGTTGTTGTGCATCTGGGTGCTTGCGATAATCGGAATGGGAGGCAGGTCGCATTCGAGCAGGGCGGTGTCCTGAATGATGATGCCGTCTGCGCCTATATCATATAGCTGCCGGATCATTCTCAGAGCTTCATCTATCTCGTCATCGCGCAGAAGCGTGTTGACAGTAACGTATACCTTTGCCCAGTATTTGTGCGCATGCTCAGCCAGGCTCGCAATATCATCCAAGTTGTTTCCGGCGGCAGACCTTGCGCCGAACCTTGGCGCGCCTATATATATCGCGTCCGCGCCGCAGTCTATAGCAGCAATGCCGCATTCAATATCTTTTGCTGGAGCCAGAAGTTCAATTGGTTTCATAACAGTCGTCGGTCGACATTAATTCTATCACACGCCTTAATATAAATACGTAAGTCGGGGGCAAAAATACCCCCGACCTGCGCAACAACAATAATCCAATAATCAATATAAAATATCAAATACTAAATAAGGTGCACCTCTTGCTTAGATCTATGTCATTCCCGCGAAAGCGGGAATCTAGACACCTATCTTTCGTCAGGTACATGGTTCCTGGATTCCCAGTCAAGCTGGGAATGACACATAAACTACATCTTAGTTATGGGATACACCCTGCAAAATACTAATTATGCTTTCTGGTGCATAGACCGGCGGCTATTGCGGCTTTTGCCGCATCCACGCCAATAAACGGCACTGCGCCGACCAGCCATGCGCTCAGACCCGCAAATGGATGTCCCGGCCACACGGCAAGCCAGCATACTCCGCATGTATGTATCACGCCTACCCCGATAAGCCCAGCCGCAAATGCAAACTTGAGTGACGCATTTTCACGAGTCTCCATAAGCCTACCGACCATATATGCCGCCCCCACGAACCCGACGAGGTAGCCTACCGTAGGGCCGGTAAGGACCGTCGGACCTGAAACAGAACCGCAAAAAACAGGCGCACCCATCAGCCCTATGGCAATATACTCGATCTGCGAAAGCGCTCCGAGACGGCCTCCAAGCACCATGCCGCACAATATCACCGCGAACACCTGTCCGGTAAACGGCACAGGACTTATAGGCAGATAAAATATGATCTTAGCGCAGAGAGCAGTAAGCCCGGCGCCTATAAGGGATGCAATAAGCGCCTGATAACCAGTCAGTTTCCTACTTCTTATTTGAGTCAGAACTTGCATAATAGACTACCTCTCATTTCTACAATCGACCAGTCATTGTAACATCAAATGAAAAAAAACTAAAGGTTGTAAAGCGTCACATGGAACGAAAGGCGCTCCATTCTGTTGTTCCAGCGCAACCATGATGCCAGACAGTCACTCCGCCAGCCATACAGCGCTTCCCAGTTATAGAAGTCATCTTCATCAATATCATAACTCAGCACCAGCCCGATAGTATGCTTGCTGAAATTGACTTGGAATGCACCTTGATACTCGTGAAAGATATCCACATCATCGAACTGAAACGGCGTTGTGCCGCTCTCGCTGCGGGCTATATATCTGATTGAGGCAAACGATGAGTTCGGGAATAAGTGGCTGGCGTCTATCGCGAATGCGGATTGTTGATAGTGGTCGTTATTGCTGTAGTTCGACCATGTATGCGAAATTACCGGCTGAAGAGTGGTGGACGGACCGAGCGGGATAATATTCAAGCCTGCTGTGGCGACAAGCTGATTGCGGTCGATGAAACCTGCTGGTCCGGGTGTCTCCTTATAGTGCCCCCATGTCGCGATAACCTCAGGGTAGATATCCAGTCTGGGATCGAGTTTTGTCTTGGTAAAATTGATCTGCCTGCCTATATAGTCCAACCCGAACTCGGGCTGTCTATAGACAACCAGATTGTCATTCTCGATGTCATACGTCCTTTGTTTGATCGTAAATGTCCCGAACCCCCTCAACCGTGCTATGCCGGGCGGCTCAAGCATCTCGGGCGGACACGGCTCCCCGACAGGCTGCTTAGGCAGGTCCAGGACATCTGACCGCAGCGAATCATAGGTCAAAAAGCGTCCCGGAAAACGGTCCAGGTTGCCATTGATACCATATTGCCCGGTCAACTGACCCTGCACACCGTTATTCGTGGTCAGACATATATCGGCTGTCGTATGGAATTGATCGTTGTCTATGATCCGCAGTATTTGAGAGAGAGTAAATCCATCGTTCTTATTGAAGCCGGGAGTCGGAAAGACATTTGTAGATGCACTCGCCCCACCAGTCCTGAGCTTTATCGACGGCAGCGTCAATACTTTAAGTTTGCCCAGATAAAGAGAAGCATTGCGCGCACGGATTTTTTGGTTCGGAAGCAGGGTTACCTCACTTGCTCGAATGTGATAGTCCGGTCTTTTGGCACAGCATGTTGTGAACATAACGTCGCGCATGGTGCCTGTGCGTGCATTGTAATCATATTCAGCCGATGATGCCCATATTCGAGTCGATCCTCTTTGAAAGAGCACATCGCCGTCCGCCCATATCTTTGGTCCCAACAGTCCCCACTGCCTGCCTTCCACGCTTATCTTCTCAGGCTGGTCGCTGACGCACACAGGCTGAGGACGCACGACATCCGGTTCGCCGACAGAATCCTGTGCAAACACGGGGTCATACGCCGATAATAACAAACAGAGGATTAAACAAATACGCAGTTTCATTGCACGGTCAATCTAGCACAGCAGCTGCGTCATTGTCAATTATAGACGCCGGGAACAGCGCAATATGGCCTATCGTATTGTTTACGTGAATGGAATTATACACTATGTTGAACAGCCAACTGATGTATGAGTAAAGCTCACTTGTCATTCCCAGCTTGACTGGGAATCCAGAAACCTGCACACTAACGAAAACCGGGTGTCTGGATTCCCGCTTTCGCGGGAATGACAGGCTTGTTTGCCTTTAATGTAGTGTTTACATAAACGCAATTTTCCACTATATTGGATGACTATATGAGAATTAGAGCATTACTGATCACAACAATTCTTCTGTTGACTGCATCACTGGGCGCACAGGCTAAGGAAACAATCGTATTCTGGTATGGCGCGTCTCAGGACGAGCGCGCCGCCTACGAGAAGATGATCGCAGACTTCGAGCGTCAAAACCCGGACATCAAAGTCAACGCAATGCTGGTCCCGCAAAAATATGTGGAGCAGAAGCTGATACTCTCAGTGGCGGGAGGAGTGCCGCCTGATGTGGTGAGATTTTATGCCCATCTTGGCGGCGAGCTTATGTCCCGAGGCGGTCTGGAGCCTCTTGATAACCTGGTCAGACGCGATAAGTTCGATGTGCATGATTTCTACAAAGTTGGACTCGAACAGAACACCTACGAGAGCAAGCTGTACGGCATTCCGTGGGTCTTGAGTCCGAACGCACTCTTTTACAACAAGAGGCTGTTCAAGATTGCTGGTCTAAACCCTAACAAACCTCCACAGACCTGGGCGCAGCTCGAAGAATACGCAATGAAGCTCACCAAGCGCGATGCCAAAGGCCGGATCGAACGCATAGGCTATGCCGATTTCTTGTATAACCCGAACAATTTTTCCATGTATCTCTGGCAGTCCAATGGCGAACTGCTCTCCAAGGACGGCAAGAAGGCATTATTCAATAGTTCCGAAGGTGTCTCGGCGCTGACATGGATGAAGTCATTTCTGGACCGTGAGGCAGGCGGAGTAAAGCCTCTTCAGACATTTTCCGCAAATTTCAAGGGAGCCACGCAGGACCCGTTCGGCCAGGAAATGGTCGCGATGCGCGTGGACAGCCCGTTCCGCATACCCGACCTCAAAAAATATTTTCCAAAGCTCGATTATGGTGTCGCAGGGGTCCCTTATAAGGACAAACCCGCAATTGAGGTGGTCGGCAACTCGCTCATAATCCCACGCGGCAGCAAACACCGCGAGGCAGCATGGCGGTTCATCAAATTCGCGTCCAGCCCGGAGCAGCTTGCAGCCATATGCAAAGTAGCGGGACGAATACCGGCGAGGATATCGGTTGCGCACAGGCCGGAGTTCTATTCAGACCCGATTACCCGTGGGTTCATAGACCAGATTCCATACGGTCGCACTGTTCCGATTGTGCCGGGCTGGCAAGAAGTGTCGGATACACTTGCCAGAAATATCGAACGAGCGCTGAAGGGCCAAGCGTCTCCCAAAGCCGCACTCGACGCGTCGGCAAAGTCGGCAAATACGATTTTGGCTAAGGCAAATGAAGATATGTCCAGATTTCCTATAGTGCCGTGGAAAATGCTTGGGATAATCGCATTTTGCGCACTGGCCATTACGGCCGTCGGGGTCGTAACCTATGTCCGAAAACACACTAACGGCAGCAGGTCCGCCCGCAAAGAGGCCGCGACGTTTTATATGTTTGCCTCGCCGTGGATAATAGGTTTTCTGACGCTCACACTCGGTGCCATGCTCGCGTCGTTGGTAATCAGTTTCAGCAAATGGGACGCGCTATCCCCTGCCCACTTCATAGGCGCGCGGAACTATTCTGATATGTTCACTGCCGACTCCAGGTTCTTCAAGGCTCTGACGGTCACGGGCTATTATGCAGTCTTCAGTATACCGCTCGCCATCGTTGGCGGATTGGCAGTATCGGTCCTGATGAATCAGAAGGTGTTCGGGATCCGTCTCTTCCGCACGATGTATTACCTGCCCGTAGTAATTTCGGGCGTGGCGACGTCGATGCTCTGGCTGTTCGTGTTCAACCCGACCACCGGCATTCTCAACAAACTGTTGACCCTCAACATAATTCCTGGAATATCCGGCGGGCACTTCGCGTGGCTGCCTATATGGGCGAACCCGCCGAGCTGGCTGCTTGACCCCGCGTGGTCGATGCCCGCATTCATCATAATGGGGTTCTGGGGTGTCGGCGGAGCGATGATAGTATATCTGGCTGCGCTTCAGGGAATCCCCGAGGAATTATACGAGGCCGCCAAGCTCGACGGTGCGGGCGCATGGAAAATATTCAGGCATGTCACTCTGCCGCTGATGACCCCCGCGATATTCTATCAGCTCGTGGTGGGAACGATGTATTCACTGCAGATGTTCACCCAGGCATATATCATGACCGGCGGCGGACCCGAAGACTCGACACTCTTCTACGCCCTCTACCTCTGGAAAAACTCCTTCGAGTGGATGAAGATGGGCTACGGCTCGGCAATGGCGTGGATACTTTTCCTGATCGTGCTCTTGATTACACTGTTCCATCTCAAAGGCTCGCAGCGATGGGTCTATTACGAGGGGTCTAGTCAGAAATGAAGTATATTCGCACAGCATTTACATATCTGTTGATACTTGCCGGAGCGGCATTGTTTCTGATCCCGCTATTGTGGATGGTGACGGTCTCGCTGAGCACGCCCGAACAGGTCGCTCAACCAGGAATTCACCTGCTGCCGACCCAGCTTAAGTGGGATAACTACAAGGCAGCCCTCACGCTCATGCCGTTTGGCAGGTATGCGCTGAACACAGTTATAGTGACGTTCTTCGCGGTAATGGGCGGTATGCTCTCCAGCGCTATGGTGGCGTTCGCATTTGCGCGTCTCAAGGCTCCGGGCAAGGACACTCTTTTCATACTGATGCTGAGCACGATGATGCTGCCGGCGATGGTCACGATGATACCAATCTTTATAATCTTCAAGAGCTTCGGCTGGTATGACACACTGCTGCCGCTGATCGTGCCCGCGTTCTTCGGCAATGCGTTTTATATCTTCCTGATGCGTCAGTTCTTCCTCACTATCCCCGTGGAACTGGAAGAAGCCGCAAAGATAGACGGCTGCGGCACATTCCGCATCTTCTGGCAGATAATCATGCCCCTGTCGAAACCCGTATTGGTGAGCGTGGCGGTGTTTTCATTTGTTGCGCACTGGAACGACTTCCTTACTCCCCTGCTCTATCTGAACTCAGTAGATAAGCGCACACTCGCACTCGGCCTTGCCACATTCTCGGACGTGTGGGGAGTGGATATAGTCTCGCTGATGGCTGCGTCAACTGCAGTCCTACTGCCTGTGCTCATTATATTCTTCCTGGCGCAGAGATACTTTGTGCAGGGTGTTGTGATGACGGGGTTGAAGGGATAATTCCTAATAAACAGGATTAAAATCCCAAATACAGAGGTCCGGGATTTAAGTCCCGGACCATCAACAACTCAGAACACCGTGTATAAGCGTCATTCCCGCATGCAAGTGTTACACATTTTTGAGCAATTACGTTCAGCATAATGCTACCAACTGAAGTTCATTGAACCACTGAGCAAAATCGTGTTGCTAAAATCTCCCATGAGAAGAGCAGCATCAAACTTGCCGAATTCAGTGCCGACACCAAAACCGGCGGTAAACCCTTTTGAGTAGCTGGAACCAAGTCCATAGTATCCTGCACGAACGGCAAAATCTGTTAATACGGAATTTTTCGTAAATTCCGGCAGATGCAGTTCGCAACCCACTCTAAAGGCTCTATCAACTTCGTCAGTGACGTCATAAATTTCAGCTGATATAAGCGAGTTTTTGTCCGGCCTAAATGCAAAGCCGGGTCTGATATTTCTACAGTATTCTGTCGCAGTTATACCGTCGACTTTTACCTTCGGCTTGTTTACATCTTGAATCAACAGACCAAAACTGATCTGGTTATCCAGTTTGTAAAGATAACCAATATCTAACCCAACACTTGTATCTACAGACATACCTGGCGCTGAGTCCTCCACCTGTCGAATATTTATTCCCAGCATACCTGCTTTGCCTAAATCAGCTGCTGCAGACACCCAATACCAGTCCTGTTTATCTATCACATAACCAAGTTGCATGTTATTTTTGATGTAGGATACACCAAAGGCAAGCGGCTGTTCCGTCTTTGCATCTGTTATGCTCATCGCCACTGAAGCATAATCTTGATAGTTGATTTCATCTCTATTGGTAGTTGTATGCATTCCAGTGAAATAAGGCATGTTTGGTTTAAGTTGGGCTAAACCAGCAGGATTCCAATATGTAGCGTTAGCATCATCAGCAACACCGACAAATGCGCCTCCCATAGAAAGTGGTCTAGCTCCAACACATGCATTCACAGCAGTCACATCAATTAATAGCAAATTGATGATCACAAACACCCTAAACCACCTCATTATTTCCCCCTTGTATCATAATTTAATTTGTGGCACGTGAACTGAAGTGCCAAGCATTACAGCACAAAGATATCAACAGATGAGTTACTTGTCAAGATTGAGCGATTTACATCGTACATCCGTATCATATTGCCCACCCGCAAGACATAGATGGATTGCGTCACTGCCAGTGAACAAAATTGATGTCTTCGGGGATTAAAATCTTTAATATAGAAGTCCAGGATTCAAATCCCGAACCATCAGCAATTTATTGGCTTGGCAAGCTGCGGGAATTAACGCCGTGCAAAACTGAAAACGCCGAGTATAAGCGTCACCCCCGCAGCATACAAAAAGATATATTTGTAGCACCAGGTCATTTCTTTTTTGCCGGACGCGTATAATGATCACCAAGGCTTCGCGTCCCAAGAGAATCAATTGGTGTGATAGCTCCAGAAGGAAAATCCAAATAGCACACATTCCATATTTGGTGCAAAGTTGTGAATCCTCGACTGGTATTCAACTGGAAAAAGCGTGTATTCTGCCCAAATGTGGACACACTAATTGACACAGCAACTGCATCAGTAACACCATGTTGGCTAAAATAGTCCACCCACAACCTGTAGCGTCCATCAGGCAACGAGTCTGCTGTGATATGTTCTGGACCAAAACCATCTATATCATCAAAGTCAAGTGAGCCACCCCATAATGGATTCTTATTGTAGTAGTAGCAGTCATCAGTAGAGAATGGCTCAGCGTAATCTGGTGTTAAGTGAAGGTCTAGATCATTGTAATCAGTATTCCATGACAATTCAGTCGCCAACAATTGGGAAGGTATATCTGCAATCACATTGACGGTAGCAGTCGAACCACCGGCGGAAGGCATAAATGCAGCCACTCGAATCACATTACTACCTGGATTGAGAGCAACAGTTTGAGAAAAGCTACCATCGTCGTCTACAGGCAGTGCACTGGTGTTGACACTTGTACTGATGGTGGCACGGCAGGATGTATTCCATGGCCATATAGTTCCGGTTACAGTGCAAGAGACAGAGTGTATAGTAGTCCCCGAAGAAGGGCTGGAAATGGTGATATCTGGTACAGTCCACTCGTTATTTCCACCCAGCGTAATGTCTCGGTTACTATCAGGGCCATACCAAAAATCCGCGTTGTTGTCATGGAGCGACGACGCCGGGCATGCATCAACAGCCTGCCGTAGTGTCTTTCCAGCAACCATGTAAGCAATGATTCGCCATGCAGTGTAAACTGCCGTGCCCTGTGCATCACTCCATCCAGTATATGCATCGATTCCATGTTGAAATAGCGCATTCCTGTATGATTCGAAAGCAGAACCAGAACACTCTAAATTCATAAAGAGTCCATGATTAAATGATTTTGTCGCATATGCACTCGACCAGAAATCACTATTGACGGCAAAGAAATCACCGCGATTGTCTATATTATGCAGCCGAGCTATTCGGCCCTTCAAAAAGTCGAAAGTAAAGATGTAAGAGGTCTTCCACCGTCCTGCCATAGTATAATATGGGTTTTGTGGGTCACCAGTAAGGCAACCGTGCCCACTGAGCAGAATCAGGCTATTGCCTTGAAGGTCTTTCAGAATATCAGGAGTACATGTTTCCTCAGTGTACAGTGTCACAGTAAACCCTGATGCCTCTAATAAATTCTTCATCGATTCAAAATAAGGTAGTCGGACGGCACGTTCAGTCTCATACGTAAACGAATTTATTATCACAGCATTCCGATTGCCTATCGATTGGCGTATTCTTTGGTTACTACTTATTATCTCCCGAGTCCTGGTCTGCACATCTGGAATATCTGTGGGAGGCTGATCTTCGGGATCATCATGCACCCACATTTCTGTACCGCCCGCAGAATAGCGAACAATCAAACCATCGTTCGAGACTGTCGCACTTTCGACACCTTGCTGCTGTCGAGCAACAGCTACCGCATCATTTAGCGGTGAATCGGATCCATTCTCTTCATTTGTAGTTATAGCATTTGTTATAGCCGTGCTGGCAGCTTCTATTTGATTCGCCTGATCTTGTGTCAGCGTAATTGGCTGGCTTCCACCACCTCCCCCACCTCCACATCCAGCAAATAACACCGCGCAGACAGCGGCGATTAGTGTTAATACTACAATCAAATATTGCTTATTCTTGCAATATTGCACAAACATACTCTCTCTCCCTTTTCTTGTAGTAAAATATATCTTATCAAGTGCTACATATCACTAATAGCCTCAACCGCATTTTATCCCCAACCAGCCTACCTGTCAATATTCAAAGACTCGTTTCGGACATTCGTGTCATATAGCGCTCTTTAACAAGGCAATTCCTGATCAGTTCACAACTATTGAACGGCTTTTAGCTAAAATACCATGACCTGTTAACCACATTTTTTCGAGTTGTTGCCTTGTAATCATGGGAGAATATTGTTAACTGATGATTAATTCTTTCGCGTTTTCGCAATTTCGCGTTATTGTGAGAGGAATGAATTTGTGATATAAAAAAAACCGCTACCCCGTATTATGCGGGAAACGCATAATACGGGCTCCGAGAGCATTATTCACACTTCTTGTGAATAATGCGTAAAAACGAACTGCCCACGCTTAAAATTTCTAATTTCACGCTCAGTTCGTTTTGACGATTTTGCGAATTTTGCTCATGGTCTTGGCTGCGCCGACTGTGTAGCTACTTAGTCTCCTGCAGCCCATTCTCACCGATCCAGTAGTCCACAAACTGCCGCGCGCTGCGGCCTGATCGCGCGTGCTGCCAGGAGAGCGCGTTCTTTCGCAGGTCATCGGTCATCTTGATGTCCGCGCGCTGTGCCAGGGTTTCGACAATCTTCAAAAACTCGTCCTGGTCGGGCGCGAGGAACGGCAGCTTGATCCCGAACCTGTCCGAGAGCGAGAGCTTTTCCTGCATAGTGTCGCCGGGATGCACCTCATCATCATTCTTTTGGCGGTCAGAGAAGCGCTCTTTTACTATATTGCGCCTGTTCGAGGTGGCATACAGCGCCACGTTCACCGGCCTGGCCTCAAGCCCGCCCTCCAGCACTGCCTTGAGTGCCTTATACTGAGTCTCGTTCTCCTCGAATGAGAGGTCGTCGATGAAGAGGATGAACTTCTCGGGGCGCTTGCGCAGGATCGAGAGGATGTCCGGCAGGTCGATGAGGTCGTCTTTGGCAACTTCAACCAGCCGTAGCTTGCGATGTGCATACTCGTTGAGCATGGCCTTCACCGTGGAAGACTTGCCTGTGCCCCTGTCGCCATAGAGAAGCATATTGTTTGACGGCAGACCCGCCAGCAGCTTTTGAGTGTTCCGAGAGACGGCCTCGCGCTGCCATTCATATTCCACCAGGTCGTCCAGGCGGATCGGGTCCGGCGATTCTATGCCCTTGAGCTTGCCACCACCCGATGATCTCAGCCACCTGAAAGCGTAATATTTGCCGAAAAGCCCTGTTCCGCTCGATGCATAATATCCGGCGATCCGTTCGAGATATGTCGACCAGTCGCAGCATCCGCTCAGTGACTTCTTGAGGTCGAGCAGCCGCTCATCCACCCGTGAGGCGGCTATCGGTTTGAATGTGTCAAGAGAGGGATAGTCCGCCAGGATAGAGTCGACATCGGCATCATACAGCTCCTTGAGGGCTTTGAGTTCAGAGCCGACCTGGCTCACCAGGGACTCCCCCATCCCATCGAGCCCTACCATCTC
Organism: bacterium; assembly: GCA_021371935.1. Classification (NCBI taxonomy): domain Bacteria; species bacterium. Next base: position 76,708 of record JAJFVF010000013.1, on the reverse strand, counting down.
GGCCTTGCGCGCGAATATATTGTCATCGGCAAGGATAACGTTCATGAGGTGGTTCTGCCATGCGTTTCCTATTACAGGCTGACTCGCCATCTCAGCGCTCTCAGCCAGAATCGCGAACAGGTCGGCCCTGCCCCGCTCATCATCCGCTCCATTGCCGTCGAGCAGGCTCAGAATCAAACTGACCGCCTCATCATCCAGGACCGAGCCGAATATCGATATACATCCCGCAATACTCATCACCAAAACCTCCGAACTACACCGATATTCTAGTCCGCTCAGTTTGTATGGTCAAGGCTCTATCCTGTCCAACCCAGCAGCTTTGTGTAGAACGCAGAGTCCTGGGATATGCCGTATTGTGTGAGATGGCTGCGGATCATGGCTTCGGCTTTGTCGCGGCCAAGGTGGTCGGCGGCGGTGAACATATCCGGCACCCAGCGCTCGACCAGGTCCCATATATAGCCGTATGTGCCCATGGTCCTGCCGGTGATGCCTGTCTTGGTGATGATGAACTGTCTGTCGAAATCATGCAGGATGCGGTCGGCAGCAGCCTTTGCGCCCGGGGTGAGTTGGCGCTTCAGGTCCTTTATAGGAATGGGACCGCTCGCCTCAATAATGCTGTAGATCAGCCTATGCTCCGGCGTGAGCACGCCGTTGAACACGAGTTCGTCGAACACTGCACCGTTTGTGGCCATAAATGCAGGCAACATGGCGTATGAGATGAAGCATGGCTTGCCGCCGAAGACACGGGTGTAATAGACTCGCTTTTCGATGTGCAGATCGTCTTTCCAGAACCATGGGTGGGGCACATCCGGCTCCACATCACCAATCACTGCGCTTTGATACGGGAAATTCGGGTATCCGGGCAGTTCCATGCTCATGCAGCAGCCGACTGAGTCTACAAAGCGGACCATGTCTTCAGGTGTGCAGACTCTGCCTGCCCATTGCTTATGCCAGGGGCTTGGTTGATGCGGGGTTGTTTTGTTTGTATGTGCCATAACTGATTTCCTTTGAGATATCATAACACATAGGCTAAGCTGCTGGAATTAACGCCGTGCAAAACTGAAAACGCTGATTATGGGTGTCGTCCCCGTATTAGCATACAAAGGATATACTACGCTTTTTTACGTATATACGTATTATAGTGATGTCTATTGCATCTACTTGATAAGTGATTATAGAGAATATTATAGCCTGCATATTTGATAAAGGGTGGATTAAATGAATAATAGACCCATGCAACGTTTTTCGGCAGATAACCTTCCGAGATTTAAACAGGGAGTGATCTTACTTACTCCATCGGAAATGGCATACAATCCGTGTAATGACTTGATTTTTCCCAGCGTGATCAATGCACAGGATTACTGCTCTGATCCGCTCGGCAAATATTATATGTATTACGCACCTCATAATGAACCTGGGGGAATATGCCTGGCTTATGCGTCATCCCTACGCGGTCCTTGGATCGAATATGCGGATAACCCCATTATCTCGAACCAGTGGTTACCGCATTATGATGTTGAGCATGTGTCAAGTCCTTACGCAGTTTATATATCGGAGGAGTCACTGCTCTTTCTTTATTACCATGGCGACAACGAGCTTACGCATTACGCCATCAGCAAAGATGGTATAAGTTTCACATATGGCGGGGTGGCCATCGATTATACTATGCTTCCCGGATCCGATGTTACGGCATACGCCCGAGTGTTTCGTCTTACATCCCCTGATGGTCCTTTTCGCTATGTTATGCTGTTTATGAGCTTGGCTTATGAGCCGGAATCCTGGGATACCTTTACATGGTATGGGTTATACCGCGCATGGTCGAACGATGCGCGAAGCTGGCATGTCGATGACAACCCTATCATCTCGCATCGAGATCTTCAGGAACCCGATGAGTATTTTGTCTGTTCGCCATGTCTTTTTTCCTGGCATGGGAAGCAGTATGTGGTGTTTCACAAAGATTGGAAAGATAACAGGGTTCCAGGCGGAGTGCTTAGTGATTTATTTGCTGTCGAAGTTGACGCAGGTTTGCAGCCAATAGGACCACAACGGCTATTTTGCAGCCGGCAGCTCTTCGGTGATGACTGCATGCGTGTCAGCGATCCCTGTCCATTCTATGAAGACGACACGCTCTATCTTTTCGCTGCCATCGGCGGCCGTTTGGGTCAGAGTATCGGACTGACTATGGCCCCTATGTCATAAGTTCAATACATACTTGCTAAGCTGCAAGCGTAATGCTCTGAATATTTGGTGTTTCGGAAACTTGTTCCCGAAAAATTGCGGGCATCATACTTTTTCGGAATGTCCTAGCAAAAGGTAGTGAATTATCCCTTGACAATGCCTGTTTACCATGATAGAATACAACCAGCCTAGCAAATGGTAGAAGGTTTGTGTTTTGAATATCGTATCTGTATATGAGAAATTCCCTACAGAATCGGACTGCATTAACTATCTTGAACAAGTTAGATGGAGCGGCACTCCTGTGTGCCCGTATTGCAAATCCGATCGCACAACTCCTTTGCCGGAAGAACATCGCCATCACTGTAACAACTGCAATACGTCATTCAGTGTCACTGTAGGCACGATCTTCCACCATACTCACCTGCCACTGCAAAAGTGGTTTCTTGCCCTGACTCTAATCCTCAATGCCAAGAAGGGGATAGCTGCTCGTCAATTAGCTCGTGACTTGGATGTCCATCGAAACACAGCTTGGTATTTAAGTATGAGAATACGTAACGCTATGGCGGAAGCAGATCAACGCTCATTACTAACCGGAATAGTTGAGATGGATGAGACCTATATCGGCGGTAAGCCTCGCAAGGGTGACGGAAAACCTCACAAGCGTGGTCGTGGCACTGACAAGATTCCAGTAGTTGGAATGATAGAGCGAAACGGCGAAGTTAGATGTGCGGTCATGAGGTCAAAACAACTAATATCTCGATCGCTGTGTGCATTGGTTAGAGAACACGTCAACCGCAATGAATCTACACTAATAACCGACGAGTATCGTGGCTACATGCGCATGAGTTGGATTTTGCCACACGAGACCGTTAATCACAAGGTATGGTACGTTGACGGAGACCTTCATACAAATAATATTGAAAGTTTTTGGTCTCTCCTTAAGCGTGGTATTGTTGGGCAATTTCACAAAGTAAGTGTTCGGCACTTGCCACAATATGTCGACGAATTTTGCTACAGGCATAATCATCGGGAAAATAATGATCTGTTTGCATTAACGATCGCTAGAGGTTTGGGGGTAGCATTATGACAACAACCAATAAGTCGACGACTGTAGACTCCATGAAGCAAAAACAAGACCTACCATATGCTACACACGATGGGGAACTGCATATTTCTGCTTCAACAATCCCCTGTGCAGTTCTAAATGACGGTCGACGAGTTTTGACGCAACAAGGTTTTTTGCAGGCTGTTGGCAGGGCTGCAAAAGCAAAAGCAGGACAAGGAGCTGCTGGGGAAAGCAAAATGCCAGCGTTTTTGGCGGCAAACAATCTGAGAAAGTTTATATCAGACGAACTGCAGAAAGCATGTGCACCTATCATATTCAAGCCACTTCACGGAGGTTATAGAGGAATAGCCTTTGGATATCCAGCCGAACTATTGCCGATGGTTTGTAATGTATTCATAGATGCCGAAGATGGCGATGTGCTTTTGGCTTCACAAAAGCACATCGCCAAGAAATGCAAATTGCTTATTCGCGGGCTTGCGACAGTAGGCATAATCGCACTTGTGGACGAAGCTACCGGATACCAGGAAGTGCGAGATCGATTAGCACTGCAAAAAATACTCGCAAAATATATAACCGACTATCGTTTGCCTTGGACTAAACGTTTTCCAGACGAATTCTATCAGCAATTGTTTAGGTTGAATAATTGGCGATATTCTGGAATGTCGGTAAAGCGTCCTATTAGAGTTGCACAACTGACCAATGATCTTGTTTATGAACGATTAGCTCCTGGCGTGCTAGATGAATTAAAACGTCTTACTCCAAAAGATGATAAAGGACGCCGAAAGCACAAATATTTTCAACACTTGACCGAAGACCATGGTTGTCCTGCATTAGAAAGGCATCTATTAGAGGTGATAGCACTGATGAGGGCGGCGCCCACATGGAGTGTTTTTCATCGGCTTATACAGCGATCGTTACCAAAGCCTAGCTTGCATCCGGTCCTTCCGGGAACTGAAGAACCTATTGATGTAGACGAAATATAAAAACAGTAGCTTAAGGGCTGATTATGCAATCAGCCCTTAATATAGTAAGCTACCTTAAACTAGGACATTCCGTACTTTTTTATGCTTATGGAACGGCACCAATCACAACACCTGCGCAATTTATCGGCTTGGCAAAGCTGCAGGAACTAACGCTGTGCAAACTGAAAACGCCGAGTATATGCGTCATTCCCGCAGCATACAAAACTTAGTCAACATTTCTGAGGAGACTGGTGCGCACTCGTACGATATAGTCCAGCAGTGGCTTTCGATGGTCTTCATAATCACTGTTCATCTGAGCAGCGAGACATTCAAAGCTGATGGCACTTCTTTCGATGCTGCTTAGAATTTCCAAGGCTGTGTACCCGCTCAATGGTGGGTTAAGTAATTCTATGAAGTGGTTTCCCATGCTCCCATCACGGTGATGATTCGTACCAGTTGCCTGATCTCTGATCATCATGGATAAAACCAGACAATCTCTTATCATATCCAGAGCCAGATGCAAAGCTATCAGTAATTCATTACGTGCTGCCTTGGTGACGGCAAGCATGCCCTTAAACCAGAAATCGTTAGCAATTCGCTCGAATTGTTCAGACGTGCATTTTTGTTGAACATGTTCCGGATATTTTATTCTCAGGACTTGGTCCAAAAGTGGCGACCGGGAAAAGAGGCAACGATTTTCAAACTGAAGCGGATTTTGTGTCCAGTGATTAATAGATTTAAGAGATGATTCGGGGATGATGACGAAATCGATACGCTGGGCATCAGTGTATTGGACGCGAATCGCACTGAAATACTCTCCACTAGACAAGTGAAATGCGTAGAGGTCGCCGAACTGGGTAGTCCAGTCGGTCGTGGGATAGTAGTGGTCAACAGATTTGTCATCAACAACGACCACCAGATCAAGATCGCTCCACTCATCCGGCACAACGTCCGACTGCGCATGTGAGCCAATCAGGACTAACCCCTTTATAGACTCATCACCGGCCAGGATTTCCGAAATCCAAGTTTTGGTTATTTTCTGCATATGCACAACATCCTCCAGTATTCGCTATCTTTATCGATTGAGCCAACGATTCTGCTAAGAGAATGCGCAAATGCGTATAGTTCCCGAAGCACGCAAACACATATATGGAAATTGACTGGTGCCATAGCAACTAATACGAACAATCAAATAGGGGGTCTGTCTCTATTTTGCATGATTTACATAACTTGATACCGTATAAAAGACTACGATGGCCCCAAATTTCGACAAGCTAAAATGTGAACCCGGATTGTCGGGAAAGAGGTTCATTAATATGATTAGGGTTATTATCGCCGCAATAGCACCGACTAAATAGCCGACTAATTTAGAACGCGATTTTTTGACGACGCTTTTAGGAACAAAAACAACCCCTTCAGGTCGCACTTTTCTGCATTTTCGGCATCTTATCTTCGACTCGAAATTTACCGCGCCACACGTGCAGTGCCAGACTCTTGGCTGATCTTGAGACACAATCTACCTCCTTATGTTTCGAATCCTGTTGCCGCCCTTACGCTCCACTTATTGAGATCTTGCTGCATTAAGCAATATCATCCGAATGAACATTCCCAATTCAAACCGATCAGCAGCATAATAGCTGTTGCTATTGCTTGCTGAAGCCGTAGAAATCCAAGGTTCCGCCTCGCGATGAGATAATAGAAAGCCAATATGGTCGGCAATAATGCTACCCCACCGTAACTCTTCATGGTAATGCCCATAATCACACCACACACAAGCCCGGAAAAGATCGAATGGGTCCACGCGTTGGTGGTCCAATCCTGCCGCTCCTTGTCTGTCCGCATTGTTGTTACCTCCCGCCCCTGATTCTTCAGTGTTATATAAATAGACGCGTATTTCTTGGCCGATTTTTCATGCTTCGAGAACGGCGCCAAACGCAATACTACCTGACAAATAAACGAGATAGTTAGTTCCCGTAGCCTGCGCAATTTAAGGATTGTCGGGAATTCTAATCCCGGACCATCAGAATTAAAACCCGCCGCGGCATCTGAACTGCTATACTGCAGCCCACATACAACAACTGGCTCAGCCTTAATGTATCCTGTTTTTATCCGATAGTCAATATTGGTTTCGTTGTTTCGGGAAACCCTTTTCCCGAAACCGCATATGGCTAACTTTTTGACTACCTTGGTCCCAAACCATCCACAGCAAGCAGAGTAAGTATCTCCCTGGTCGCCTCCTCGACTGATTTATCGGTAGTATCGACATTTCTCCAGCCATGCTCTGCGCAGAGTCTGCGGGCATGCTGTAATTCCTGGCGGATAAACTCAATCGATGCATACGGCTCCTCAGGCAACTTCAATGAAGCTGCGCGCACCCGACGTAGTTCCTGCAATCGGCTCGGAGACATATACAGACAAAACACTCGCTCCACCGGCACCTTGAAAAGCTCATCCGGCAGAGGAATCTCAGGCACAATCGGCACATTCGCCACAAACCATCCGCGATATGCCAGATATAGCATAGTCGGCGTCTTCATCGTCCGCGATATCCCGACCAGCACGATATCCGCTCGATCAAGACCCTCGGGGCGCTGACCGTCATCGTGCCGGAAAGCATATTCCACAGCCTCGATCTCCCTGGTCCTGGCGTCGATCAGCTGCTTCAAAAGCCCAGGCTGCTGCATCGGATGGAGCTTGAGCAAATTTGCCAGACGGTCCAGCACCGGGCCCATCAGGTCCACGGCCTCAACATGCAAGAGCCTTGCTTGATCGAGTATGAGAGCGCGAAGATCACTGGAGACCAATGTGTGCACGATTGGAGCTTCATTATCCGCGGCTTCTTGAACCACCGACTTTACCTGGTCAGGTGTGTTGACCTGGCTGCGGCGGATAATCGTCGCATCGGCGTCCTTGAACTGCACCAGTGCCGACTGGACAATACGCTCGGCTGTCTCGCCGCTTGCGTCCGAAACCGCGAAAATTACTGAATGCCTGGTTTGATCGTGTGTCATATCTGCCTCCACAGCCGTATTGTGCTTTGAGTCTCAATTTGACATGTAACAAATCTATTCCTTCAGGGTATATACTACTTGACAAACGAACATCTGTTCGTTACAATCCATATGACAAACTACTGCGCAGAGGTAATAAGCGTGGAAACAGCGGCGGTTGATGAACAGATCCGCGTTGGAGCAGCATTCGACAAAGGTAAGGCAAAACCTGTCTGGTTTCTGTGGCGCAGCCGGTACTATAAGGTCGGCACAATTAATTTTGCATGGAGCAGCAACATCGGCTCGGCAAAACTCAGGCACTACTCCGTAACCGTCGGGGCCAACATGTATGAGATTTGCTTCAACTCGCTGACTCTGGAATGGACGTTGAGCAAGATATGCTCAGGATGATAATATGACAGACCGCACGATCATACTTGTGGATATGAATGCATTTTTCGCCAATGTGGAGCAGAGATGCAACCCAGCTCTGCGCGGCAAGCCCGTGCTGGTAGGCGGAAGCCTGGCGAAGCGCTCAGTCGTGGCTGCGGCAAGTTATGAGGCCAGGCCATATGGCATCCACTCGGGAATGGCGACTTTCCAGGCAATCGAAAAGTGCCCGGATGCGATTATCGTGACCGGAGACACTACAAAGTATTCCGACACCGCCCGGCGTATATTCGATATTTGCGGCGACTACACAGACCTGATGGAGATATATTCCATCGACGAATGCTTCCTGGATGTCACACACACTCAGGAGCGCTTCGGCGGGGCATGGAAAATTGGCCGTGCGATAAAACGGCGTATTCGAGCGGAGTTCGGGCTGACATGCTCTGTGGGTATTGCGCCGAATATAATGCTTGCCAAGCTCGCCGCTAATATACAAAAACCGGACGGGCTGGTTGAGATCAAGCACGAAGACGTCAAAAATCTGCTTGAAAGCCTGCCCGTGGAAAAGCTCCATGGCATCGGCGAAAGGCTCAGGCTCCAACTCGAAAAAATGGGGATCACCACCGCAGGCCAGCTCGGTCGGACGCCCAAGAATATACTCAAGCTGAAGTTCGGGGTGCTCGGCGAAGCGCTGCATGGGATGGGCAACGGCATATATAACCCAGCGATAATCCCATATTACGGCAAGCCGGACATCAAGTCTGTGAGTCACTCCTACACTCTCAGCCGCAATACGCGTGACCTCGACCTCGTGGCTCGCCACTTGCTGAGGCTTTCGGAGATGGTCGGACGCAGGCTCAGAGAGCAGGGTTTCGCCGGAAAGACTGTCACGCTCGTGATCAGATACGCTGATATGCATTTTGCCGGCTACAGGAAGACTTTCAGCCGATACTTCGATGATGGATTCGATATATATCAAGCGGCCATGTCGATCTTCGATCAGCACTCCGACAGGCGCGCTATCCGGCTGGTAGGCGTGTGTGTCTCCAGCCTGGCGAAGAATGCTCACCAGATGAACCTGTTCACCGATCCCCGCGGCCAAAACCTCTTAAAGGCGCTCGATGCGATCAATGACAGATATGGAGAGTTCGCGATCAAGCGCGCCAGCCTGGTGGGGATAAAGGCTCTGGAGAAGGTTCATGGGTTCGACAAGAAAAAATTCTCATAAAAATGCCTCTGCACAGGTCTGCAGAGGCATCAAGAGGTAGTTAGATTGAAAGAGGTATCACTTCTTCATCCGAGCAATGACCCCACCGAGAACGCCAAGGCCGCTTAGCAGTGAAAGCAGGCTCGACGGCTCCGGAACCGTGGGACCATGGACCGGACCATCACCCAGCCCTACCGGCATCGACCAGTTCTCGACCGCGCTGCTGGAATTGATAAACCAGCCGACGTCATGCGGACTGTTGGGGTTGTCGAAGCCGAATGTCGCACTCGCTATACCCTGACCCGTAGTGTCAGTCCAGACCGCGCACCACTGGCAATAGCCGTCGGCAGACGATATCTGACCATGGGGTGTGAATTTATCCGCATGGTCTTCGAGAATGCTGTAGATATTGAAACTCCATCCAGCAGGCATCAATATGTTCGAATAATCCGCAATGTTCGGGTCACATGTGCCCACATGGAACTGATAGATCAGCCCGTCAGCCACGCTGACATCATACTGGTAATTGCGAATTCCACCGCCTCCGCAGATATTACCCTGACAAAGAACCGATGCACTAAACGAAAATGCCGGAACAGCCGCCACAACAAGCACAAGCATTATGATCGGCAGCAAAACTCTGTACATTTCTTTTCCTCCCTTCTCCTTAAGATATTGTGATACACTTGCATTCCACTGCCACACTTGTATCACAGTGACGACCAACCTGTTCTTTATATCCTAAGATTTGACGTTTGTCAATGGTATTGTTGGGAAAGATTTTATGACAGAGAATATTTTTCAGCCGACAAAAATACTGTCATGCACTGTCCGCTACAGAGATTTGTTCCAGAAGACTGCGAGCATCAGATACGAAACCCGACATCGAATTAGCGAGTTGATCTAGTACAGTGACCCATTCATTAAGATGCTTCTCGCCATCCGGGGTAAGTTCATATAGTCTTTTCGCCGGACCGGCACCGCTGACATCCCACTTCGAGATTACGTAGCCGTTCTCTTCCAAACGCCGCAGTGTGCGGTACAGCGCCCCCGGCTCGATGATCGAGTCCGTCAGGGAATGCTCACCGAGTGCCTTTCCAAGCTCATAGCCATAGGTCTTGCCCTTCTTTTTGAGCAGATATAGCACTACCGGCTCCACAAATCTGTATAAGTTGCCCATCGCACATGTGCACGGCTCTCCCGGTCCATGGCGACGACAGCATCGTCTTGGCATTGCATCAACTCCAACATTATTGTCTCGGCGGGGCTTGACCGTAAGTCCCCGCCGAAAACAATTTGATTCTACAGTCCGGTATTCGGATTAACTACTTCTTTTGACCGCCGCGATATCCCATGCCGCTTCCAGACCCGCCCATAAGGCAGCCTGCGCCGTTCATGTCACACCCGAGACCCAGACCCATGCCCATTCCTGCGCCGAACCCGGGTCGGCTCTTTACCAGGCTGCGCAGTTTTGTCTTCTGGTCTTTTGTCAGCACACTCATAACTGAAAATGTCCGGCTAACCATTGAATTCCTGATCTTCGCTCGAAGCGTGTCAATCTGAGCGATCTTGCCGCGGATAGCGGACTCGCTCGGCTTTTCAGCGGTCCAAAGCTGCGCAAGCTCTTTTAGACGCGTCTGTAACTGTGTGCGTGACGTCTGAGTATCCGCAAGGTATTTGCTGCGAATACTCTGGAGCTTGGTCGTCTGTGCATCAGTAAACTTGAGTTCACTGACTGCAGGGCCAAGACCTAAACCAAGGCCTAGACCGCACGGCTGACCGGCACCCTGTCTGGCCATGCCCTGCCCCATCCCAGCACGGCCGCGCTGGGCGATTGCAGTTCCGGCGGCTACAACAATTACCACTACCAAAACAACAGCAAACAACTTTGTCTTCATTGTCCGTCGCTCCTTTGAATAGGAATTATTCTGCATTTTACCTTATAAGCTTAGTGGTCGCAAACATTTTCACCAGTTTCGAGCGTGCCGTTAAGATAAGCCATCACAACGCTCTCAGGCTCGGCAGGCTGCGCGCCGGTGATTACTTTTACCCCGGACTGCGAGAAGAGTTCCTGCGCATGCTGACCCATTCCGCCCGCGATTACCACGCTCACGCCCTCTCCGTGGAGCCATTTGGGCAAAAGACCCGGCTCATGCGGCGGCGGGATCAGAATCGTCTTCGCGATGATCCTATTCTCATCGGGGTCGACTTCAAATATCGCAAACTTCTCACAGTGGCCGAAGTGCATGCAAAGCTGGCCGTCGGACGTAGGAAGTGCTATAAGCATTTTCTGTTCCTCCTTGCTTTTTGGTGTCAGGTTTTCATTGAGCGTATCGACAATACTCTCAAACGCTTTGGCTGCGGTGGAGTCGCCGTATTTGTAGATATATGGAGTGCCGTCGTCACCGGCGGATACAACTATCGGGTCAAGCGGCACACGGCCGAGGAATGGTACACCCATTTCGATCGCCATCTGCTCACCGCCGCCTGATTTGAATACATTGACCACTTCGCCGCAATGCGGGCAGACAAAACCGCTCATGTTTTCGATCACGCCGAGCACAGGCAGTTCGAGCTGCTCACAAAACCGTATAGACTTGCGGACATCGGCAAGTGCCAGATCCTGAGGTGTCGTAACAACTACCGCGCCATCCGCACCCTGCAGGGTCTGGATGACCGACAATGGCTCATCGCCCGTTCCCGGAGGGCAGTCTACTATCAGGTAATCGAGGTCGCCCCAGTCTACTTCCTCGACAAACTGCTTTATCACACCGGCCTTCATGGGTCCGCGCCATATCACGGCATTGTCCTCACTCTTGAGCAGAAAACCGATGGACATCACCTTGATGTTGCCGACCTGCGCCGGGGTCATCTTAACGCCGTCCGATTCGAGCACGTGGTTGTCCAGATTCAGCATCTTGGGAATGCTGGGACCATGGATATCGACATCCAGCAGACCGACACGGCTGCCATTGAGGCCCAGAGATACGGCCAGGTTCACCGCAACTGTGCTCTTGCCGACGCCGCCCTTGCCCGAAAGGACCACTATTTTGTGCTTGATGCGCCGCAGAGTCTCCTCGCGGTTCATCATCTCCATGAACTCATCGACGCTCTGCGGGCTATTGGCTGCGCATGAGCCGCACTCATGCTTGCCGTCACAATTCTCATTACAAGACATTTATTACTCCTTGTGTTCCAGCTGACCCCATATATCCCGGATCAGTCTGCTTATATTATTATCCGAATACTGCGTGATACTCATGCCAGCTATCTGCGCCTTTGTGACGTCAGGGTCATACGGCAGACGACCGAGCATCTCTATATTATGCGACTCTGCAAAACCGGCAATCTCATCGGACTTATCCGAGTTGATATCGCATTTGTTTATAATCAGACTTGCGGGTATCTTGAAATACTCAACAAGCTCCGCAACCCGCTTTAGGTCATGCACGCCCGACATGGTCGGCTCGGTCACTATTACCGCCATGCTCGCACCCGTAAGCGATGCAATTACCGGACAGCCTGTACCGGGAGGACCGTCGGTGAGCACTATATCCGCTCCGACAGACTCGGCTATCGATCTCGACTCATTTCGTATCAGGGTCACCAGTTTTCCAGAGTTTTCGCCTCCGGCTTTCAGCTTGGCATGCACCATCGGACCGACATGCGTCCTGGATACGAACCACTGCCCTGAAACATCATCTTCCATGACAATCGCATCAGTAGGGCAAAATTTTGCGCATACTCCGCAGCCCTCGCACTCGGTTGGGTCAATCAAATAAGTCTTTGCAATCAGGTCGTTTGCCGGACCGTTGAGACTCACCGCTTCAAACCTGCAGATCGACTCACATTTGCCGCAGCCCATACATAGGCCTGGTTCGATCCTCGCGCATTTGCCGCCTGTGAAATCCTCGGTGCGCTCGATTTGCGGCGAAAGCACCAGGTGCAAATCGGCGGCATCCACATCACAGTCCGCAACTACTATATTTTTTGCAAGAGTGGCAAATGCAGCGGTGATGCTCGTTTTGCCTGTCCCGCCTTTGCCGCTTATTACTACGATTTCTTTTATCATTTATCCGAAGCCGGCTTCTTGCCGGACGCGATCCATACGTTATTTAGTGTGAGACTGTGACACTCTACATTCACAAAGTGCAATTTCAGTTGAGACTCGATCCCCTGCGAATCCATAGCGCTTCTCTCATGCAGGCCTTTGTCGTGGTCCTTATGCAGAATCTCCATGACCTCGAAACCTTTTGTGTTGAACTCCATTATAACCAGCTTGCCGCTGTCGGCGCAGGCTTTGGCCATCTCGGATATCACCAGGATCGGGTCGGCAAAGTGATGGATCGCATTTGCGCACATTACTGAGGCGAACTCGCCATCGTATGCCATATCGGAAGCGTCCAGATCTATAAACTTCACACTGCCAAGCCCACTTTCTTTAAGCCGGGCTTTTGCTCTTTCGAGGGCGTCCGGGTCTATGTCGCCCGAAAGCACATTATAGCCTGCCTGCGAAAGAGTAGAGGCCATTCTACCGGAACCCGTCGCAACATCGAAAACCTGCTCATTCGGATCGAACGCGGCAAGCTTTACAGCCTGCATATACTCGCCGAGTATGCTGTAGCCCATCTCTGCTATATACTTGTCATTTTCAGTTTCCGCAATACTCATCAAATTTTCCTTTTATGGCCGCAGCCAAATCCGTGAATTGTGCCCGGCACTCAGGAACCGCGCACACAGCCATTTCGCCCCTCGAATATGCCTGCGCTATTCGCCTGTCATCCGGGATTTTCATCAGTATTTCTATCGACTCGCCGCGGCAGTAGTCAAAAACGGCCTCATCGCCCGCATCGGCTCTGTTGACAACCACTCCGAATGGCAAATTTAATGCCTTGAGCATATCCACTGCCAGCTTGAGATCGTTCACACCGAATGGAGTCGGCTCGGTAACGAGCACAACATAATCTGTGCCTTTCACCGCTTCGACCACCGGGCAGGATGTGCCGGGGGGCACGTCTATTATCGCGATCGAATCATCGTCTATGCGTTCCTTGACATATTTTATCACAAGAGGTGAAAGCACTTCGCCGATGTTCAGCATTCCATTGACAAACATAATATCGCCCGCTCTGCCCTGCTCTATGAACCCGATTTCACGCTGAGTCTCGATCAGTGCGCCGGTCGGACATACGAGCGAACATCCTCCGCAGCCATGACAGAGTTCGGGAAATGTGAGCACACTCTTGCCGAGAAGCACAATTGCATTATATCTGCATATGTCCTTACACTTGCCGCAGACCGTGCATTTCGACTCGTCGATTACCGGAACGGGAGTAGTGACTACAGCGGTCGACTCGATCTGCGGTTTCAGGAAAATGTGCCCGTTAGGCTCTTCAACATCGCAGTCGAGATACTGCACCCGGTGCGTGCTCGAAAGAGCAAGTGCAAGGTTCGTACTGACGGTCGTCTTTCCCGTTCCGCCTTTGCCGCTGGCTACCGCAATTATCATATCAGCGTGCTCTGACCATTTTTGTGCCGCACTTGGGGCAAGTTTTCTCCACGCATGGCACGCCGCGCTCATGAGCCTCGCGATGTCCGCACGATGGGCATACACAATCGCCGCCCGGTCCGGCAGATGCGCGTCCGCCGCCCATTTGACCTCTTCCTCGACCTCCAGCAGGTCCGGTTCCGTCTCCTCTTGGCATGATATGACTCCTTTCTGAAACTAATCGATTACCAGTGTCCCTGGACGTCCGCATTCTCGGCGGGCTTGAGCTCACCACTCTGAAATGCGGCCAGTGTCTGTGATATACTGCCAGAACAGCCTGTATAGACTTTGATACCTGCGGCACCAAGCACTCTGAATGCCTTCGGACCGCAGTGACCGGTCAGCAAAACTTGCGCGCCGCTGTTCGCGAGCATCTGGGCAGTCTGAATTCCTGCCCCCTGGACTGCATTAAGGTTCGGATTGTTCTCGATGGACTGCCATGAGTCTGAATCCGAATCGTAGATCATGAAGCTGTGGGCGCGGCCAAATCGTTCGTCCACATTGGCTTCGACATCAGGTCGCATCGCTGATATTGCTATTTTCATTTTTCCTCCGATAAAAGACCGAGATGATCGGCCATGGCATAGCGCAGCGCATCGATGCCGAGATTTGAACAGTGCATCTTCTCCTCCGACAGACCACCCAGATAGTTCGAGACGTCCTCTGGAGTAAGACTCATAGCTTTTTCAAGCCGCATACCACATGCAATCTCAGTGGTGGCGCTGCCGCTGGCTATGGCTGCAGGACAGCCCTTGCATAAAAAACCTATGTCGACGATTGTCCAATCCTCGACTTTGATACTGATACACATAAAATCGCCACAGCCCGGGTCGCCGATAAGACCGACACCGCTCGCACCATCGACCAAGCCAACATGACGCGGATTTGTGAAATGGTCCAGGACCTGCTCGCTATACGCCACTGCGTGACCTCATGAACCGCCCGGACGCAGAGGCTCTCACCTTTGCGCGCTGAGTTATGCTCGCATCGAGTTCATAGACACGACCGCGCGTACTTATAAGTGCGGCCTCGACTGTCAGGCTCTCATTTATAAACACGTTCTCATGAAACTGCACGTTCAGGCGCACCGTCATTGCCTCGACGCCATGAGCAAACAGGCAGTTGGTCATCGCGCAGTCCAGAATGGTCGCCACTATTCCGCCCTGCACTATGCCCGGATAGCCCTGATAGCGCTCATTGATTACACACTGAGCGCCCACATGGCCATCATCGTATTTTGTGAACACAAGCCCCAGCCCGCCTTCGTTCTCAGGACCACAGGCGAAACAGTGACGGTGACTTGTGCATGTCAGCACGACTTTACAGGAACTCGCCAAATTGTATTCTCCACCTATATGTATATTACACTTATAACATACTGCAAGGAAAACGTCAACCCTGATATGAGGAAAAATCAGCCTCTCAAGCGCATGCGAATTACATCCGCAATCACTCTGAGAGCACCCCTGAACGGATGGAGCTTGGAGCCTGCCATATGAGACCATTTCACAGGAATCTCGGCTGTTTTATAGCCCAGTTTCCGCGCGAGAAAGAGCACCTCGACATCGAACCCCCAGCCGTTTATGAAGCATTTTGAGAAGATTTTACGGGCGGCATCGCCTTTGAACAGCTTGAACCCACACTGAGTGTCTTTAATTCCTGGAACTGCAAGCATTTGTATAGCCAGGTTGAGCGCTTTGCCCCCGAGTTCACGATACAGAGGTTGGTGAACTGGAATTTCCGCGCCCTTCACTGCGCGCGAGCCTATCGCGACGTCATAGCTGTCCTCAATCGCACTAAACAGTTTCGACAGCTGATCTATTGGAGCCGACAGATCGACATCAGTGAAAGCTATATACTCACCGCGCGCAGCATACACGCCCTGTCGAACGGCATAGCCCTTGCCCATATTATGCTCATAGCTGACAATCCGAGTCGAACCGTTGCCTATCTTTCTCGCTATCTCGAGCGTGCCGTCAGTGCTGCCGTCATCGACCAGAATAATCTCGTATGACTCATCCTTGCTGTTCAGATATGATTTTATCTCGCCCAGCGATTCGGTAACCCTGGTCTGCTCGTTGTATACAGGAACAATTACACTTATACAAATGTGTGAATCACCATTGTCGCTATTCAAACAATGCCTCCACAAACCCTCGCGGATCGAAGTCCTCCAGGTCATCGAGACCCTCGCCGGAGCCTGCCAGTTTGATCGGCAGACCCAGTTCATCCTTGATCGTCACCACAATGCCGCCCTTGGCAGTGCCGTCAATCTTGGCAAGCGCGATGCCCGTAAGCGGGACTATATTCATAAACTCCCTCGCCTGAGTGACTGCATTCTGGCCGGTCGTGGCGTCCAGAACAAGCAGTGTTTCGTCTGCATCGCGTCCAAGTGTCTTGTTCACGATCCGTCCGACTTTCTTAAGCTCCTCCATCAGATTCGTCTTTGTGTGAAGCCTGCCTGCAGTATCGATTATTACCACATCTGCCCTGCGGGCAATCGCAGCCTGCAGAGAATCGAAAACGACCGCTCCGGGGTCAGCACCGGGCTGATGTTTGATGATCTCGACGCCTATCCTGTTCGCCCATATCTCGAGCTGGTCTATAGCTGCGGCTCGGAAAGTGTCTGCCGCCGAGAGTATTACCCGCTTGCCATGGTTCTTGAACCTGTTGGCGAGTTTTGCAATGGTAGTGGTCTTGCCGACGCCGTTGACCCCGACGAACATATACACAGCCGGAACGTGCTCGGGAACACTTATCCCCTGCCCGTCACCTTCGGCTAAAATTGCCACAAGCAGTGACTTGAGGTGATCCCTGATCTCATCGGACTCGCGGAGCCTCTCTTTTCTGGTGATGTCCCTGAGAGAATCTACGAGTTTTGTGGTGGTGTGTATGCTCAAGTCCGCCTGGATCAGCAGTTCCTCAAGCTCGTCGAAGAGTTCATCGTCGATCGGACGCCGCCCGGTGAGCAGTTGATCGACTTTGCCGAATATACCTTTGAACAGACGCATAACGCGGCCGCAATCCTCCATATACGTAATCGAAGCGGCGCATACGCAGCGCCGCTTTTAGTCAAGTATAACGTGGAGTGCGGTGATTGTAAAGTTTCATCATAGTTGGCAGTGTTGGCAGTAGACGGTTTGCGGTTCAGGTGGGTTTTGGGATTTACGGAGCAGCCCAACACATATTTTCTGGGTTTTAGGCCTATTCTGCGCTACTCAAATCCCGAAATACCGAAGCATCATATTGCATAAGGCGGCTTCGGCAGCGGTGCTCGATATATGTGTCAGAGTTGACTGCTATTCACTGCTGCCAGAAGCAACGAAATTAGCCGTTCCCGCAGCATATAATAGTTCTGGTGCGACGCCTCACTTCTTTTTCTATTGGATTGATAGTTCTCACTTTTTGTTAAAAATACTCAGGCACAGTTAAGATATCCAGCATCTCCTCGATGTTAGGAAGGCCTTGGAGCTTTAAGATTCTTTCATCCAGGAACGGAGAGTCTCTAGACGCACGCCATTATCTCCGTGAACAGGATCATAAGCATAATCATTCAACTGCTTACATGGGAAACTTTCGCATTCCCCGCAATGAGAATGGCTTTTTTTATGCAACATAAGGCGACCGGACAATCTCCGTGAAAAGGATGACCATTTGATTCCAAGCATCCTTTGCATCCGCATTGTTTTACTAAGTCACATTTTGAGCACTGCAAACCACATCTTGATTCTATCATTTTAGATAACTCTACCTCCTGGTAACTTAAGGGCTATGCCTTACGCCGTCTCAACCCGATAAGTCCTGTCAAACCGCCAAGCAAGACGATAATTGATGAGGGCTCAGGAACAGATGAATATGCTTGGAAGACACGGAACCCCATTTCAAGGTAATCGTAGTTCGCATTGGTGAAGCAGCGTTTCGTAGACCGCAACGTCTGGCCGTTTCCGCCTTCGGTGCCATCGAAGCACGAACCACCGCGCTGGCCGCGAGAAATATCATACAAAGTATCGTTCCACTCCCACAAGTTGCCGCCCTGGTCGAACGTGCCATACGCGCTTACCGAGTTCTGAAACTCACCAACAACAGTGGTGTACTTGCCTGAATCTATCGGATAGGAGCCGTAGCCATTATAGTAGTTGGCATTGTTGCCTGATGGGTCTGCCATATCACTGCCAGGGGCAGTGTTGCTCTGAGTTGAATACAACCAATAACCAGCGTCTGTGCTGCCTCCCTTGTAGTAAGCAGCCTTATACCACTCATCCTCACTCGTCACGGCCCATGTCCAACCGGCATTGCGCTGAATAGTATGTCCATCATCTCCGGTGTAGCCGTCAAGAGTGTATGCTCCATCTTCAGTGGTTGTGGCATCCTGTGCGCCCGTCTTCTGGCCGTTGCCCAGCCAGTTGGTGAATCGGCATGCATCCCAGAAGCTCACATAGTTCACAGGGCGGTTTGTGAACGCGGCGTCCACTGTGTACGTGTAGTTTCCCGACGATCCGCTACGGCTGATTCCGCTGCCGTAACTCGTGTTCGCCATGTTCGTGTTATACAAAGTGTTGGTGTCCGTCTTAGCCACAGCATTCAGAAATGCCGTATACTGCCCGGCGGTGACTTCATACTTGCCGATATTGTAGGTGTAGGATACGGAACCATAACCAGTTGTCCCATCACTCATCACACAAGTGTCAGCGGCGTTACCAGCATCGCCAACAGTAACGGTGTCAATGATAATTGCCTGAGCGCCAACACCCAAGCCCAGCAGTGCAAGCGCCGCTGTCACTGCAAACAGCTTTTTCATTTTTCCTCCTCCAATGTTTCGTGTTGTGACCTTTGCGGCGTCTGCTGCTCCGCTTTGGTCTGGGTCAAAAAAAGCATCTGCTAATATTATGCTCCCCCCTCCAGCGAATTTGTCAAGTGGAATTTGGCGTATGAGCGTGGGGCGGCGAACAACTGGTATTATTACCAGGATAGGTGCCGATGCATCAAACACGCATTTTCTAGGCTATAGGCTATTCTGCACTCCTCCTCAAATCCCGAAAAACCTCAATACCTCCCTGAAAACACTGTTTGCGGGCAGGAATGCCCGGTATATGTGGGTCGGGGGCAAGAATACCCCCGACCATCAACCTTTTACACACTAGAATTGACACGACCAATCACAGTTGGCAGTTGACGGTTTGCGGTTCAGGTGAGTTTCAAGATTTCCGGGGCGGCCCAACACGAAACGAACCAACTCAGTGGTTCCAAACTATCAACGTATGGTTCACAGCAGATTCTTCGCATTCGCTCAGAATGACATGATTTGGAAAGTCTTTCGGTTTTGTAAACGGTTGTCGCAATCTGAATATTGCAAAGTTCTGTTTCGAGCGCGATCAGATATCGCGCCCAAACATCAGGTTTGCATTTCAGACACGATCAGATATCACACATGATCCGGGACTCTGACTATCAAACTCTCCAACCATCAAACCAATTGTCAGATCAGGTGGCACAAGGATAAAGCATCTGCTATAATATGTGTGTATTCTCCACAAAGAAAAAGGTGATTCTCAGATGAGTGAACAGCAGAAATCCACATGGCGGACCAAAGTCGGCCTGGCAGAAATGCTCAAGGGTGGCGTAATAATGGACGTCACTAATGCCCAACAGGCAAAAATCGCGGAGGACGCAGGAGCAGTTGCAGTAATGGCTCTTGAGCGTGTCCCCGCCGACATACGTAAAGAAGGCGGAGTCGCCAGAATGTCCGACCCGCTCGTGATACAGGAAATCATGGAAGCAGTCACCATCCCGGTGATGGCTAAGGCTCGTATAGGCCACTTCGCTGAGGCTCAAGTGCTCGAAGCGCTGGGAGTGGACTATATCGACGAGAGCGAAGTTCTCACACCCGCCGACGAGTCTTTCCATATCGACAAGCATCAGTTCAAGGTTCCGTTCGTATGCGGATGCAGAGACCTCGGTGAAGCCCTAAGGCGCATAGGCGAAGGCGCTGCCATGATCCGAACCAAGGGTGAGGCCGGATCCGGCAATATAGTCGAAGCCGTCCGCCACATGCGCACTGTTACCGCTCATATGCGCAAGATTCAGAATATGCGCGAAGACGAGCTTATGGCCGAGGCAAAGAACCTGGGCGCGCCGTATGACCTGGTGGTAGAGATTCACAAAACAGGCAAACTCCCTGTGCCAAACTTCTCGGCAGGGGGTATCGCAACACCGGCTGATGCATCACTTATGATGCAGCTTGGAGCTGAGGCTGTGTTCGTAGGATCGGGTATATTCAAGTCAGAAGACCCCGCGCCGCGCGCAAAGGCTATCGTAGACGCAACCACACATTATATGGACTTCAAACTGATTGCCGAACTATCCAAGGGTCTGGGCAAGGCTATGGAGGGCATAGATATACGACAACTCGACGAGAAGGACCTTCTGGCAAACAGAGGTTGGTAAGTCATGTGCTCGGTAGTATTGGACAGTAAAACCATTCATCAAGATTCACATAACTGCAGCCCGGTGCGCATTGGCGTGCTCGGGCTGCAGGGCGATTATCAAAAACACCTCGAAATGCTGCAGATGATCGATGGTGTCGAGACTAAGATCGTCCGCACCGCTCAAGAGATCACCAATTGGTGTGACGGCCTGATTATCCCCGGTGGCGAGAGCACCACTGTGGGCAAGCTTATGGACCGCTATGGTGTGGATAAAGCTATCAGGCAGCGTGTTGCGGACGGCATGACAGTGTTCGGCACGTGCACAGGAATGATCCTGCTTTCAAAAGACATAGAGGGCAGCGAGCAGCATCGGCTGGGTCTGATGGACACGTCCGTCCGCCGTAACGCCTATGGTCGGCAGTTAGACAGCTTCGAGACAGACCTCAATATCAAATGCCTCGATGGCGGAGCGGTGCGTGCCATATTCATCCGTGCTCCTCAGATAACCAAGGTCTCGGGCGATGCTCAGGTGATGGCATGTTTGGAATCAGGAGAGGCCGTAATGGTGCGCCAGGACAACTGTCTGGCGATATCGTTTCACCCCGAACTCACTGCGGATACCCGCGTGCATGAGTATTTTGTCGAGATGACTCGTGTTGTTTCGGCAGCAGCTACGTCCATGCAAATTACTCAATAGCCACCAAGTCCACTGCCGAAACCACCGGACAGGATAAGCGATCATATACAGATTGGGATGTGCGGTGGCTTAGGACACTGGGTATCGGTCTTCATCGTAAGATCATATCGTATCGTTCACACTAGTCAGTTTGCAGTGTTGATCCAGGCGATATCACTGGAGAATACTATTGAATACTTCTACTTATCACCTCTAGTAGTCAACTCACATGCAGCAACGGGAAAGCCATATGTCTTGTACCATTCATCCTGCCGCGAAAGCTTACTATCGACCTCGTCAGTTGGAACGTCGAAACTCTGCGCAAGTTCAAGTTGGTTGAGCGAGGTAGCTGTCTTTGAACTGAAACACTGCACGTACAGCACACTCATAACAGTATTGCACGAGTAAACGACCAAACCTTGCTTCAATGACAAGTCACTTTTGGTAGTCTTGCTGATGTTTCCTGGTACAACGTAGCTGAAAGGGCGCCAGTTGGGAGTCGCATCAACGCTTCCAAGCAAACTTATGTAATCAAGCATGTTCCTTACAATAGTCTTGTCTCTCGGCGGTTTGTAGACAATTTTCAGTTTCACAGAATATATTAGTTTTATGCCTTTGCCTCTGGATTTGTAGCATGTGAGCTCAACCGCTGGATAGCCGTCTTTCGTATGCTTATTACCTTGGGCAAGTGTATACACTTTGTCACTTCGGCCTTGAGGAAACAAAACGTCATCACGCGTCGATAACGAGTTCCAAGGTCGGACATCTTTTCCATATTGGCGGTTTATTTGCATGAGAATTTTATACCGCGCAAGAGCTAATGGCTGATGGGCAATTGGCGATGATCCGGTTGATCCACAACAACTTACCTCGCTATTGCTCAATTCATGGGATGCAGTTGCATTCTCACACAAGCTTACAGTTACCAATAACATAAGCAACAGTATAAGCAATGAAACAAGTATCAATCGACGGCACAATCGATGCTGCGATAACTTGAAAAGCCTGCTTCTTGTTGCAATCACAGTGGCACCCCTTTTTCTTGTAACAATGCTCTAAGGCATCCTAGTTGCTCAGCACTTCATCTCTCTGTCAACCATAACCAAGTCCTGCTGAAGCTTGATTATCTTGCCCTCAGGATAATAGCCTTTTTTGAGTGAGACATTCGGATATATGAGGTTGTTTCTGCCTATCAGGCAGGCAGGGTTCGTCACTACATTACAGCCCGTCTGGGTGCCGTCGCCGATTATAGCTCCGAACTTGGCCAAACCGGTATCATATACTTTTCCATCTATTTCGACCTTGATTGAAGGTCGTTTGCCGGTCTCCATATCCTTTACACTTACCACGGGCAGGTTGGAAAGCACTGTCCCGGCACCCAGATTAACCCTTTTGCCGAGGATGCTGTCACCGACATACGCAAAATGCGGGCACTGCGAATAGTCAAACATAATCGCGTTTTTCAACTCGGATGCGTGGCCCACGATACAGTTGTTTCCTATAATGACGTCGCCGCGAATATAGGCACCATGGCGGATCTGGCAGTTTTTACCTATGATAGCCGGACCCTGTACGAAAGCTCCGGTCTCGACCACCGTCCCCTCGCCTATCACAACAGCATTTCGATCGTCCACATATGCACCGCTCATCACCCTGCCGAGGATCGTGTTGTCGCCATCGACGCTCATGATATGTTCAAGTGCTATCCTGCCGACTCTCGAAAGTGCTTCCCATACATACTCACAGTTATCAAACAACGATTTGAACTCAAAATCTTCGAGATCGAAAAAGTCCTGTGCTTTAAGCATTCCCAGCTCCTCTTCTATCCATCTCTCTTGGGGAAATTATAGATGCACAAGCGTGGGAGTGTCAACTGCCAATAGAATGAAGAGTGTTTGTACACTGTCATTCCGAACTTGTAATCCGAATTGCAGAATTTTATTTGTAAAGATGTAGCTGCAATTCGGATTAGTGAGGAATCTGCTTTTGAAAACTTATCAGGTTTGACAAATACTATGGTTCACAGCAGATTCCTCGTCGTTCCTCCTCGGAATGACTGGGATCGAACACATAGCACAAGCGGTTCATGCCCTACACCCTATACTCGCCACTCGCTTATCGCACCAGATAACCAAAAGCGTAAAGATGAACCAATGATCGGCAAAATTCCCTGTGCTACATGCTGCGCTATAAATGACAGAATGCACACCGAGCACACATTATGTGTCAACAACAAAACATCATGTTTATCTGACCATAGCATTCTGGGTATGGTGTTACCAATATAGATGCCTGCTAATCACTAATTGCTCAAGAATGCAGGCACATAAAGCCACAATACATAGCATTTGGCATGTCACCAGTCGGCAGGCGGCTTGGTTTTCGGTTTTTGGGCCGCTTATTGGTAATTTTGGAGGAGGAAAAGGATGAAAACATATGTACGCCTTATTCTCTCAGCTCTGATTCTCTTATGCTGGACGCCCTCTTTTGCGGTCGTCTTCGTCTCAACAACAGGCAATGACGGAAACACGGGCTTAAGCTGGGCGCAGGCAAAACGTACTATCCAAGCGGGCGCCACTCTCGCCGCTTCACAGCCCGACCTTACAGTGTGGGTCGAGAAAAATACTGTTTTGGTAACCGCATATGTGGAGAACATCACAGTTCCTACAGGTGTGCTGATCTATGGAGGGTTTGACGGCACGGAAGACCCTGCAACGTTCAATCTCGATGACCGTGTGTTTAGCCCGCCGACGGTCGTGCAACCACTTGTCTCCACAACAAGTATCTTTACGACATCCGGCACGAACCGTATTGACGGCTTCACGATTGAAAATGGCGCTGCACTGCTGGGCGGAGGAATAAAAACGACTGACGGCACCAGCCTGATAGTGGCGAACTGTATATTCAATAACACTACATCGCATTACGGTGCCGGTATTTATGCACAGGACGGTTACTTGTCGGTCAGCAATACTGAGTTCTCAAATGAATCTGCGGCAGACTCGGCAGGTAACCCTGGAGCATATGGAGGCGCAATCTATACAAATGGAGCTACTCTCATAGTTGCGGATTGCATTTTCTGGGGAGATAATGCCCAGATATATACAGTAGACCCGGGCATTACGCAAGGCGGTGCCATATATGCCGAAGGCGGCACTAGTGTCACGGTCCAGCGTTCCAAATTTACCTATTGCAACTCAAGAGTCGGCAATGTTACGATGTGTCAGTCCTATGGAGGTGCAATATATATTAAGGGCGTAAATGCGCAGATAAAGGACAACATATTCTACGACTGCGGTGCTCATGGCGCGGGTGACACTGAGACATCCTACGGCGGTGCGATAGCTTTTGAGAACCCCGGCATTCCCAATATCATCAACAATACATTCTACGGCAATTCTGTTACGCCCAACGCCGGTCTGGTCACTGACACTGACCGGCCGTATGGTCTTGGCGCAGCTATATACCTTTCCGGTTCAGGACCGGCCATTGTTCTCAACAACATCATCTCCCAATCGCGGGGAACGGCGGTCGTAAATGAAGGAATGACAGTCAACTTCAACTATAACCTGCTCTGGCATAATGCGGGCGGCGATATATTCGGGTTTAGCTTTCCATTCTATAGCACTAACCCAGCGCTCAATAAAGACTTCAATATAATGAAAGACCCGCAGTACTACGACAAATACGCAGGTGACTTTCATATCACATACGGTTCACCGGCAAAGGATGCGGGCTACAATACTGCAGCAGCGGGCACATATGACATTGACGGCGAGACCAGAATAATCAATGGGACCATAGACATAGGCGCTGACGAATTTCACGATACCGACAATGATGGTGGTGCGGATATCGTCGATCCGCAGCCACTTGTGTTCAACCTTCCGGACACGGATGCGGACGGCATATCCGACATATTCGATAATGCTCCGACCACCTCGAACCCAACTCAAACCGACTCCAACGGGGATGGAATCGGAGATGTCGATACGCCACTTTCGACCGGAGCATCACCTCTTGCTTACTATGTAGACGGCACTGTCGTATCCAGCGGTGACGGCACAACATGGGCCACGGCATTCAAGACAATACAGGAAGCCATTGATGCGGCGGACAGTCATAACCAGACTGGTTGGACGCAGAACTACGTTGTCTGGGTGCGAGGCGGTCCGGCAGGTCAGACTTACTATGAAAATATAATGATCTGGCATGGAGTGGCTGTATATGGCGGGTGGTCCGGTTTTCCAGTCTCACCCACTGACGTGCCAAGCCCGTATCCGCTGCGTGATCTGATCACCAATCAGACTACGATTAATGGTGGAGGCTTCGATTCCGTTGTTGTAATAGCGCATCTGCCTCAGGACAGATATCTTGCCGAGCCACTCAAGACTACATATGACAACACACACAGTGTGCTCGATGCATTTACGGTAACAAATGGTGACGCCGAACTGGGCGGAGGCGTGAGTATATACAAAGAGTTTGCTGATGTATCTTCATGCCAAATCAACGAAAACACAGCGGCTCTGGGCGGAGGAGTATACATCTATGACAGCTCGGCGATCATAGGGGACGGCATCACTCCGCCTCCGGCAACACTCTTGAGTGGAGACACCACGATATACGGCAACACAGCCACCGGAGTCGCCACATATGCCGGTTATGGCGGCGGCATATATACCGAACAGGGTGCGCCGACTATATTCGCCGAGCGCATAGAGGACAATACAGCGTTCTTCGGCGGTGGGATTGCATCACGTGAATCAGCTCCGATCATTGTAGAGAGCCTGATCGGATGTTCCATAATGCCAAATATTGCATTGGGTGACGGTACCGGTAACGGCAAAGGAGGCGGAATATATCTGGACAATGGCTGCGACGCCGCAATGAACAAACTCACCATAGTCTCCAATGCCGCTAATGGAGCGACAGGCCAGGGAGGCGGAATATATGACGCAGATTCCAACTTCAGGCTGAGAAACTCCATAGTCGCATTCAATACGGCAGCACATGCAGTGGCAGCACAAAGAGGCGGCGCGATATTCGCCACTGGAACCCAGCCGGTAATGACCGATCCATGGTGCTATATCACATATACTGACTTCTATAATAACTCAGCAACACAGTTCGTCGGGCTTCCCGACCCGACCAGCGCATCTCCTATACCAGAGTGCCCATTGACCAACCTGGCGGTCGATCCACTGTTTGTGGACCCGTCCACCTGCAATTACAGGCTTGATGCTGCTTCGCCGCTTATTGGAGCGGGTGATCCGGCTGACGGCTCTCCGAATATGGGTGCATTCCAGGAAGAAGACCCGCCCGTGAGCATCAGCGAAGCCAAGAAACTCGGTAATGGAGTGCTCGTGGAAGTCTCCGGCGTGGTGGTGACTGCCGTATTCGATGATGGGTTCTATGTGCAGGAACTCGACCGCATATCGGGAATTAAAGTGCGGACATACTCGCCGACTGTCAGTGTGGGTCAGATGGTGAAAGTCGAAGGAGTGATGACCACCACCGGCATAGAGCGTGAGATCATGAACCCGAAGGTCACTCTATTGAAAGCCGCGGCCGGAGAACTCAAACCGCTGTGCATAAGCAATTCGGCGCTCGGTGGCGGCTCATTCGAGGGTCAAACGGGTGTATGGGGCTGGGAGATTGTTACTGGTCCCGACGGCAAAAGCGTAAAACAGTGGAAGTCGGCAAGCGGGCTAAACAACATAGGGCTGCTGGTAACCACATGGGGAACGGTGAAAGAGTTCATCAATGAGGCGCGCCCATATATGTTGATAAATGATGGGTCTCTAAACGATGTGAGGGTGTATCTGCCTGATGATGCGCTTGACCCGGAGATCGGAAAGACGGCTGTCGTGACCGGGATATCGACTATTGTGTCGAATGACAGCGGTTCGACACTCAGAGCTGTCAGGTCGAGAACGAGATCGGACCTGACATACTACCCGCAGTGAAAGCCTCCGGCGGGTAAATGATCTAGCCCGGATTTATGCGTGAAGCGCATAATCCGGGTCTCCGAGAGCATTATTCACGCTTCTCGTGAATAATGCAGACTAAAACGGCGCGAGGATGCTTCTCGTGCCGTTTTTCTATGTTTTCAGGAAGAGATATTTCTACGATCTCCGAATCCCTACCCCATTTTGGCTTTAAGGCGGTCACCTACCTGTTTGTTCGTATTTTCGTTACTCGTGCGTTTAACCCTGGATTGTTTTCATCGAAATGGTCATGCGGCGTGATAGGTGTGTTATACTATACGGTCGACGTAATTGATTTGTATGACGAGGGGCAAATGAAAAAGAATATCGGCACATATCGCACTGTCTTCGAGCTTGTTCTGATAGTGCTTCTGGTGATATCGACCGCGCATAAAGAAGTGCGCACGCAGTCGTGGCGTGGTGAGGTCATATATCGTGTCCCGACAAAAGAGAAAGTCTGTGCGCTCACATATGATGATGGACCTCACCCTAAGTATACTCCCGAGATACTGGCTATTTTGAAAAAGTATAACGTGAAGGCCACATTTTTTATGATCGGCAGTGACATGCAAAAATATCCCGATGTCGTTCAGGATGTGCTCGAACAGGGCGATGTGATCGCGAACCACACATATACTCATCCTCACAATATTGAAGTTGACACTCAGGCCCAGGTGATCAAAGAGCTCGAAAAATGCGAGGATGTGATCGAGCAGATGACTGGCAAGCGGGCGCTTTTGTTCAGGCCGCCGCGCGGTATGATCGATGGCATGGTCTTCAGTATAGCCGAAGAAGAAGGCTATCGGACCGTGCTCTGGACTGTATGTGCGGATCATCATGACGCGCCGACCCCTGAAGCGATGGCGAAGCGTGTGATTCAACATATTCGCCCGGGAACCGTAATACTCGCGCACGACGGATCATTTCCCAGCAGGTGGAAAGATGTCGCAGCCACGCCTCTGATAATAGAGGGATTAAAGAAGAAAGGCTATCGTTTCGTGACTGTGCCGGAGCTGATCGAGATAGGCAAAAACAGCAGCGAACCAAAGTTCAGTCTGTGGCCGTTTTAGTCCGGGATTCTCATTTGGTCGATTCTTCCTGCACAACCTCCACTATGCGGCCGTCCAAGCGAGATACCGTGCAAATTCCATTCACGCACACCATCGCTCCATCCGCCAAATCCGACGGCGCCGCGAATGGAGAGACCACCTGCACTCCACCAGCCAGTGAGCCGTCCGATATCACAAACGAACAGCCGCTGCTCGCAGACAGCCCGGATACCCTGCCCCAGACCCTCACGGGCAGCCAAATGTTGGATGCGCCGGTCAAATCCGCATTGCATCCGCCAAGCGACTTGTTGCTCATAGCAAACCTGCGCACACTGCCGCCGCTTGTCTGCCCCGTAATAGCTGCGCGCCATATCACGGGTCCATAATATCGTTCGTCCTGTCCCAGAATGCCGGTTGCTGTGACAATCTCGCCAACCGCTGCGCTCGACTGCCCCGCAGCCGGGACAACACGCACGCAGAGCACACCGCCGTCATGTTGAAGATAGAAGCTGTTATCCGGGCTTACGCCAGTCACGGTGCCGGAAAATCCTATATATGCGCCCTGTTGATACTTTAGGACATCGGCCGAACCGGCTGATGCAGCCAGCATTATACAATTAGATACGGACGAATGCTCACCGGTCGTGAACTCCGCTCTGACGGCGGCATAATACACGCCATATTCAGTAACGCTGAAGGAGGCATTAACCTCCGCGCCCGGGTCGGCACTGGTCGCCACAGTGCATGCCGATGATGCCTGGTCCCAGTTATCATCGGTAATTGCAGCCTGGTCAGAAATACGCACCTCATATGATGTCACAGGGTTGGAGGTCGTGCCTATGGCAGTCCATGCCAGATCTATATCTGTGCCGTTTATTCTCTCAGCTCTGAGGTCACTTATCTCTTCAGCCGGCTTCAGCCAAGCTCCCCAGAATATCTGATAGTTGGTCAGACCGGACACCCAGGTCACCAGGTCATCGCACACACGCAGGTTATATTGATCGCCGGTTGCATTTGTCACCACAAACTCTTCACCGCTCTGCCAGTCATAGCCGTATATATCGATCCCGGTCGATGAGTAATTGCGCGCATCTTGCCAGAATATTGTGTTGCGACCTGCCTCGGGATGCGGGTCGTCAGCCGAAGTGAGGGCGACCTGCCTAACCTCGCCGGTAGATAAGTCCATACCCATAATCAGCCAATCATCGCCCGACTGCTGCGCCCAAGCGACCATGTCGGCGCATACCGAAGGCTCGTATGCATCGCACTGCCGGATCAAAAACTCGCCCGTGCCTCCGAAATATCTGCCGCATATACCGGTGATCCCCGACGGATATTGAGCCTTATAGACCAGCAGATTGCCATCGTGTGCAAACTGGCTCTTTTGGGTGTCGCTTGCGCACATCAGCAATATCTCACCACTGCTTACATCCACGGTATAGAGGTCAACCGGTGTAATGCCGTTGATAGCATCATCTCGATATTCGCCAAAATAGCATATATTGCCCACCATACCGCAGCCCACTTGGTTCAAGGTGCTTGATTTCGTGATATGCCAGACCTGACTGTCTACATCATGCGAGACCAGCCTATCGAGACCATCGATATGATCGACATATGCCAGCCACTTGATTGCCGATCCGAGCGGAATCCATTCACCAGTCATGGCTTCTTTGAGGTTGAGCTTTGTGCGTGTGGTGGAGCTGTAGTAATAACAGACTCGCCCGGCGGCGAGGTCCTCGGTAATCATCAACCAGTCACCGAAGCGCTGCCACACCAGCACATTCTTGCCCTTTGTAAAGAATTTGAATGGTGTTGCGGTAGACGCCGAAACCGGAGATGACACAGACAGCAGCATAATCGACACGAGCATATGTGATATGCGCAAATTTCCCTCCTGCCTGTCATGCCCCGTGATATGTATGCCAGATTCGTACCATAGGATGGTTTTATCGACTATATTACCGGGTTTTTAGAAAATAAGATTAGTGCGATTCTTTATGGGTATTATAGAGCTAGCGCTTATTGAAAGGTGGGCATAAATATGTCGATACGCACTGTAAAAGTGTGTGAGGAATGCGGGAAACAGACCACTAACGGTGACTCATGGCTTGTAATGTCGAGCATCGAAATCAGATATGCAGGATCGAATAAGGAGCTATTCTGCTCGAATATAGACCTTGACCTGTGTTCACCGGGCTGTCTGCTGCGTTACATCTCTCGCAATCTCGAACATGCTCAGTCTCGCAACATAGCCGACAGGGACGCTGCTGACATCAGAAAACTTGCAGCCGGCCGGGCAGCATAGCTCATCCGGCTTTATAATGTGGAACGACGGAGTTGGCCGCATGCGGCCGACACTGAATGCCCACGCTCCATGCGCTGCGTGACGTCGATGCCATTATTGTCGAGCACCTCACGAAACGCGGCAATCGACTTCTTTGACGGCTTTTTATATGGCTTGCCGGGGACTTCATTATATGGGATCAGGTTCACATGACAGAGCATCCCCTTGAGCAGAGTTGCAAGTCTTTCCGCATGCGACGGGCTGTCGTTTACGCCGGATATCAGCAGATATTCAAATGTGATCCTGCGGCTGGTTCGGTCAACATATTGCCTGCATGATTCGATCAGGTCACGCAGTGGAAACTTTTTTGCCAGTGGAATCAGACTCTGGCGCAGATCATCATCGGGAGCATGCAGTGAGATTGCAAGTGTGAGTTGAAGGTCCATCCCGGCAAGTTTCCTGATGACAGGCGTGATACCGACAGTGGATATGGTGAGTCTGCGCATGGATATCCCAACCTCGTCATTGAGCAGATGGACAGCCCTGAGCACATTTTGCATATTCATAAGCGGCTCGCCCATGCCCATGAAAACGACATGCGTCACCCTCGATGCGGCCTGCTCCTGCAGTGTGAGCACCTGGTCGACAATTTCACCGGCTGTGAGGTTTCTGATAAGCCCACACATGGCTGTGGCGCAGAACATGCAGCCCGCCGAACAGCCGACCTGGCTCGACACACACACGCTCAGGCGATCCGCATAAGGCAGTAGGACTGTCTCTATCGTCTCACCGTCAGCGAGTTCCAGCAAAAACTTTGTGGTTCCGTCGGACGACTTCGACCGGCGCAGTATATGTGAGCGATAGATCGTGCATGAACCTGATAACTGTTCGCGCAGGGCTGCGGGCAGATTGGTCATCTCGTCAAAAGTGCGAATGCCCTTTTTATAGAGCCAGTCCGTAAGCTGCCTGCCCCTGAAAGTAGGATGGCCGAGCTGTTTGCAATATGACTCCAGCTCGGCTCTGTCACGTCCGAATAGTTCCATAGTGTTTGTAGTATACCTGAGGAGATAGCGAGTAAAATTCTCTTTCGGGTGCGATCGGATATCGCACCCGAACACCGAACACCGAAACAACAAACAAACCTTTGCGTTTTGTCATTTCCGCGAATGCGGAAATCCAGGCACTTAAGCTATATTGTGGTGCAGCCTTTTGGATTCCCGATCAAGTCGGGAATGACATGGTTGGACACTCAGCATTATTCTCCAACCTTAAGCACCTGTTATCTATTTCCTATTTCCTGTTACCTATTTCCTGTCTTAATACGATTCCATCAGCTTCTCGCTGATTATTTCTTCTTTGCCATCCGAATCGACTTCCCTGAAAAAGCAGCTCCGATAGCCTTCATGGCATGCTGCGCCCTTCTGATCGACCTTGACGAGCAGGCAGTCTTTATCGCAGTCAACATAAACATTTTTAACGGCCTGGATATTGCCGGATGTCTCGCCCTTTATCCAGAACTTCTGCCTTGACCGGCTCCAGAATGTGGTCCTGCCGGTGGTGAGTGTGGCCTTCACTGCTTCGCGGTTCATATAGCCGACCATGAGTACGTCGTTGTTCTCATAGTCCTGCACCACTGCGGCGACCAAGCCGTTTGAGTCATATTTCAGGCTATCTAAAAAGTCATCCATTAAGATAAGTCCTCCCCGGAAATCAATGCCCGATTCTTCTATATATATGAAAGTGCAGCATTTTGGTAAATACACACATTTATATTTTACACGAAACAGGCCTGCTTGGGTAGGAGTGTGGCGCTATGATCGCTAATTAGCCATTTAGTGGAGGTGAGGCGTATGCCTATACTTTGGGGCAGGAAATATGCCAGGCAGGAACTGCTCGATAGAGTCGGCGACATATCCCAGGTCGGCGGAGCCAGAAAGATCATGTTCGATGACGGTCCGCATAAGGGTGTCGAGGCTGTCGAGTTTCGCACAGGCAGTGGGCTGAACTTTACGGTGGTGCCGGGCAGAGGCATGGATATCACCATAGCTGAACATAACGGCAGGCCGCTTTCATGGCGAACAGCGGCTGGTGAACTCACCCCGGCGCTCTATGAAGAACCTGGACTCGGATGGCTCAGGTCATTTCCAGGCGGACTTGTCGCGACATGCGGGCTGACATATCTTGGCTCGCCATGCGAAGATATGGGCGAAAGCCTCGGCATACATGGGCGCATAGCCAACACTCCCGCCTCGAATGTCTATGTGGACGGCGAGTGGTATGGGGACGAATACAAGATGTGGGCTATTGGCAAGGTTCGCGAGTCACGCGTGTTTGGCGAAAACGTGACGCTCAGGCGCAAAGTGTCGGCACTGCTTGGCGAGAGCAAACTGTCGATCCATGATATCGTCACAAACGAGGGTCCGCGAAGGACCCCGCACATGATTCTGTATCACATAAACGGCGGTTTTCCGGCGCTCGACGAGGGTTCTCTGTTTATCTCACCCACACTTCATGCAGCGCCCCGCGATACTGACGCTGAGGTCGATGAGGAGCATTTCTATAGAATGGATGCTCCAACGGCAGGCTTTGTCGAGCGATGCTATTATCACGAGATGGCAGCCGACCCGGACGGTTGGGTGCAGGCTGCGCTGATCAACAAGAACATGCCCGCAGGCGATGTGTTCGGGTTTTATGTGCGGTATAACAAAAGCGAACTGCCGAATTTCATCGAGTGGAAGATGAATGGAACACAGGAATATGTGGTGGGGATGGAACCGGCGAACTGCCTGGTGGAAGGCCGGGCAAAGGAGCGCGAGCGCGGCACTCTGCAGTTTTTGAAGCCCGGCGAGTCACGCGAATATCATATCGAGATAGGCGTGCTTGCCGATGCGGACGAAGTTGCGGAGTTTGAAGATAGCGTATCACAGATCAAAGGCTCTTAGTTCAACAATGGGTAAAAGAAATCCTTGGGATGAAGTAGCTCAGGTTTATGAGGAAAACCGGCCTTCGTATCCGGAACAGCTCATAGATGACCTCATCGATAAAGCTCAACTCACTACGGATGATCGGCTGCTGGAAATCGGTGCAGGCACCGGCAAGGCGACAACTTTACTTGCAAAAAGGGGCTTTCAGATTCATTGTATCGAACCAGGTATGAACCTGGCTGGCATTTTGACTCAGAAATGCTCATGCTATCCTAAAGTAAGCATTGATATAGCTTCTTTTGAAGAGTGGATACCTGCCGGTGATATGAAATTCGATCTCATCTTCAGTGCACAGGCTTTTAACTGGCTTGAGCCAGATATCAGATATCGTAAGTGCCGCCAATTGTTGAAAAATGGCGGGTATCTCGCGCTGTTCTGGTATGGTCATGACAATGAGCCATGGGAATCCGATATCGCTTACTCTGGCATGTTTCAACACCCTCAAGTCTTCAAGTATCATATGGAGTCGACCCTTGATTGCGAATCGTATATCAAGACCATGGAATCTACATCGACTTATGCTCTCATGGGTAAGGAGGCAAAGTCCGAGATGCGTGAGCAGGCTTTGAATGATATACGGCAACAGGGCGGTTTTGTGAATACAAGCCTGAACTACCAATTGTACCTGGCAAAAGCGATTTAGCGGCATATATGATTAACATCAAGTGGTGAATGAATTTGAATTCTGAAAAACTTAACAATATGAGCAGGGAAATATCCTCGCCGGTGCCTTTCTGGTTCTTAAATGGCCGAATGGACGAATGGCACATCGTTCGTGAGTTCGATATGATGCATGAAAAAGGCATTGATGAGGTCATCGTGCATCCACGCTACGGGTTGCAGTGCGAGTATCTTTCGGATGAATGGTTCGACCTCTTCGGATTATGCGTGCGTGAGGCTAAAAAGCGCGATATGCATGTGTGGATCTATGACGAGTTCAACTGGCCGAGCGGCACCGCCGGGATGACCGTCCAGCAGCATGACCCCGACTATCGCAGCAAGTATCTGCATGTGGATGCAAAGCCGATCTACGAGCTGGATATCGACACTTTCGAGCCTGGACTTTATATGTTGGCGGCAAATATAGAAGGCGGTAATGTCACAAAGACCCGACTGCTCGCCGATATCGCCGCCGTCAAGGCTCTCACCGGCGACTGGACTATATTCAACTGCACTCTCGAATATGACCCGTTCTATGTAGACACTCTCTCATATGCGGCGGTAAATTGCTTCAAGACAGTTACATATGACGAGTATTTCAAGCGATTCGGTAACGAGTTCGGCAAGACTATACGCGCGATTTTCACTGACGAGCCGTCGATCTACTGGGTCAGTGTGGGTTATGATGACTGGAATCTGCCGTATACTCACGATTACTTCGAGACGTTTGAATCACGGTTCGGATATAGCCCGGCTCAGATGATCCCATATCTCTTCTACGCCGGACGTGAGGGAACAGCGTTCAGGGCGGATTACTGGGACCATGCGGGTTTCCTGTTCAACCAGAGGTATCATGCCAATTTGGGCGGCTGGTGCCGCGAGCACGGCGTGGTTTATACGGGTCACAACAACAACGAAGAGCCTCTGCGCTACCAGATACGCTTTCAGGGCAATATGTTCGACACTATGCGCAATGAGGACATCCCCGGTGTCGATCATCTGACCAAGCAGACCCTTGGCAACTGGTATAATTCGATCATCGGCCACAAGATATGCTCGTCCGAGGCTCATATATCCGGCAAAGCGCGGTGCATGAGCGAGAGCTTCGGCATCATGGACTGGGACACCACATTCACCAACCTAAAGCGCGTCACGGATTGGCAATACGCCCTGGGCATCAATCTGATGGTCCCGCATGCGATCTTTCACACCATCTCGTCCACATGCAAGCGGGAGTCACCGCCCAGCTTTTTCTATCAGTCGCCTCACTGGGACGACTTCGACTATTACACCGGCTATCTGCGCAACTTGGAGAAGATGCTCTGCGGCGGCAGACATATATGCAAGGTGGCGGTGATGTATCCGCTGAGCGGCTTATGGTCCAGCTATCAGACTGATGCTGCGACACCCAGTTTCCTGCAGATCGATAACTTCCTGAACTCGCTGTGCCTGGAGCTGATAAAGAACCAGATCGACTTCGACCTGCTCGACTTCAAGGCCATATCACATGCCGACATTGAAAACGGCAGGATGAAGCTGGCTGACGAGGAATATGAGGTGCTGATCGTGCCGTCCTCGCCGTATATGCGCCCGGATGAAGCGACTCTACTCAGGAAGATAGCAGCCTCGGGCGTGAACACCACATTCTTCCACACAGCAATGGAGCCTCAGCCTCAGAACCTGCCCAACGCCACGGGCGGCGCGAGCTTCGTGCGCTCGGAAGAACTGGTCTCATATGTTGAGATCCTGCGCAAACAGCTTAACGACGACGTGCAGATAACAGGCGGCGGAGCGGACGATATTATGGCCTATCGACGCGAAAAAGACGGCCATAAGATCACATTCCTGCTCAACAGGTCCGAGAAACACCGCAAAGTGATGGCTATGCTCAAGGACTATCCCGACGCCGCAATATATGATCAGGAGACCGGCGAATACACGAAGATCGAGGGCAAAAAAGCCGGACCGAAGACCCAGATGGAACTACGTTTCCAGCCGAACCAGTCATATTTCATCGTAAGCGGCATGCCGGACGCCAAGCCCAGGCCGAATCTGTCGAAAGAACCTGTGCCGGTAGAAATAAAGGACCTGCATGTCGAGGTTACTTATAATGTCGCTTCGATCTATCATTTTGGATATCAGGGCAAGGGCGACGGGTCGGAACCAATGGAGATTGATGTGCGCACTGACCCGAGGTATATACCTGTGAACTGGGTAGCCGATGCGCCCGACTTTAGTCAGTATGCCGGGACGTATGAGGCAAAGGTCGAAATAAACTGCCCGACTGAAGGTATCGAGATGATAGTGGATAAGGACTTTGCAAACTGCGAGGTATACGTCAACGACAAGCGTGTCGAGTTCACTGAGTGCTGCCATGGCTCTGCCGACAGTTTCCTGACCGACTTTATGGACATACATGCTGATGTCGGCAGCATGCTCCGCACAGGTGAGAATAACTTTAAGATCATATCGCCTACAAAGCTCAGCGAACCACTGCGGCTGGTCGGCAATTTCAGCGTGCATATAGCAGGCAAAGACATCGTAATCAATCCGACGGGTGAGGTAAACCCGTTCAGACTCGAAATGGACTACCCGTTCTACTCCGGCACGATAATATATAAGGCGTCATTCGAGCTTGATAAAGATTATCCGTCGCTTATACTCAACCTGCATGACGTGCGTGATTCGGCGGAAGTCATCGTCAACGGAAAATCGGTCGGCAAAAGGTTGTGGGAGCCGTATACGCTGGATATCTCGAAATTTGCGCATGTCGGGCCAAACAACCTCGAGATAAAGGTCAGAAACAATATGGCCAACCTGATCCAGGGCAACCCTCGTGCGTTGGGTCTGCAGCATATGCCGGATTTGTCGGGGTTTGAATAGGTCATGAGAACATACTCAGCCAGCGCAATAGTCCTGCGTAGGATCGACCTGGGCGAGAAGGATCGAATCCTCACCGTATACGCCCGCGAGCAGGGCAAGCTCTCGGCTGTGGCAAAGGGCGCAAGGCGCGCGGGCAGCAAACTGGCTGGAGTCAGTGAGCCGTTCACATATGCAAAGATGTTTTTGTCGACCGGCCGTGACCTGGATGTGCTCACACAGGCGGAGATAAGAGAGTCTTTTCCAAACGTGAAGCGGTCTATCGAGGGGATCGCATATGCGGTCTACATGATGGAACTGACAAACAGCTTCGTGGACGAGCGGCAGCCCAACCCGGACCTCTTCGACACTCTGCTGAGCGCAATGTATATTCTGGAGAGCGGCGCGAATCCCGAGATCACCGCTCGATATTTTGAAATTCACTCACTCGCCATACTGGGGTATGAGCCTCATTTCGAGGCGTGTCTTAGGTGCGGCAAGAAGATCGGACGCGAGCGGGTCGCGTTCAGTCCGGCGCTGGGAGGCATAGTCTGCGCGCATTGCGGCATGGCTCCAAATGACGCGATATGGGTCCCCGGAGCAATCGTCTCATATGCGCAGGCGCTGAAGAACGCCGAGCCACAAATGCTCAAGAGCTTCAAGTTTCCCAAGGGCGCTCTGCGTGACCTTTCAAATGTTCTGAGGTGGCATATTCGATATCGACTCGAACATGATCTAAAGAGCACGGATTTTATTGACTCGATAATGCACATGGAGTAAACTGAACAATATGCCGTTTTCGCGGCATTGCATTTTCATATATTATGAGGGGAAAAATGACTCAAGACTCGACACTCTACCTCGCGCCGGTGCCGAAAAAGCTCTCTGTGCGACAAGGCGAATTCGATCCCACAGGTAAAAAATACATTCAGTTCGTCTCTGACGAACCCAGTTGTCTCATGCCTGCTGCAAAGCAGACAGGCTTTGATCTGGAAGTCACGGCGAGCCCACTCGCGCCCAAAGGCTCTGTCGGGCTGCAATTTATCGTAGACGAGACATCTGGCATTCCTGTCGACGGCTACAAGTTGGTCATCAAACCCGATATGATCGAGATCACTTCTTCCACTCCCGCGGGCGCTTTCTACGGCGCATGCACTCTTAAGCAGATTGCCCGGCAGTCAGGCAAAAAACTGCCGTGTCTGGCCATATCAGACTGGCCGGATATGGCCGAGCGCGGCGTCATGCTCGACATCAGCAGGGACAAGGTCCCAACAATGGAGACCCTATATCATCTGGTAGACCTGCTTGCGGACTGGAAGATCAACCAGTTTCAGTTATACACCGAGCACACATTCGCATACCTCGCTCACCCGAGTGTCTGGGAGCATGCATGTCCGATGACCGGTGAGCAGATACTCCAGCTCGACGCCTACTGCCGCGAAAGGTTCATCGAACTCGTTCCCAATCAGAACTCCTTCGGCCACCTCCGCAGATGGCTCACGCATGACAAATACCGCCCTATGGCCGAACTGCCCCACGGCGGAATGACGGACTGGGGATACATGGATGAACCATACAGCATCAGCCCGGCGAGCAAAAAGAGCCTGCCTTTCTTGGCCGGTCTATATGACGAACTGCTCCCACACTTTACAAGCTGCAGTTTCAATGTCGGCTGCGATGAGACCGTCGACCTCGGCTTTGGCCGCAGCAAAAAACTCTGCAAAGAACGCGGTGCCGACAGAGTCTATCTCGATTTCTTGATGGATATCTATAAGCTGGTCACCGAGCGCGGTCGCACCATGCAGTTCTGGGGTGATATCATAATCCGCCACCCCGAACTGATACCCGAACTGCCCAATGATATTGTCGCGCTGGAATGGGGATATGAAGCAAAGCACCCGTTCGCAGAAAACTCGGCCAAATTCGCCGACTCCGGCATACCTTTCTATGTCTGTCCTGGCACGTCGGCCTGGAGCACACTTACCGGCAGGACCGACAACGCCATAGGCAACATCGCAAACGCAGCCAAAAATGGATTCGCAAACGGAGCCGTGGGCATGTTAAACACCAGTTGGGGCGACAACGGCCACTGGAACCCGAACTCGGTCGAGTATCTCGGGTTTATGGCCGGGGCAATGGCTTCATGGAACTCAAAACCCGATATGAAAAAGACAATTGCCCAAAACCTCTCGATCCATGCATTCGGCGATATGACGCTCAAGTCCGGCAAGGCATTCTATGACCTCGGTAATGCGTATATGGTATTTAGGAAGCGTGCTTTTAATTGCGCAATCCCATGGATTGTGCTGTTCAGGGATAAAGAAAACGATCCGCTGCTCAAACACATCAAATCGGAAGACTTTGATGTGCTCGAAGGCTTCCTCAAGGACATTGAGAAGAACCTTGCAGGCGAGAAGATGACTTCGTGCGACGCCGATCTGGTGCGCCAAGAGCTTAAGTTCCTCTTCAATATTATGCACCTATCCACAAAAGCAGGAAAATGGCGACTGGGAGGACCAAAGCCGAGCGGATTCGATGCAGAGGGCGAAAAGATTAAGGACGAACACCGCAAGGTATGGCTGCTGCGAAACAGACCTGGTGGTCTTGAGGACAGTATAAGCAATATAAAAGTGTGAGACCTTCAACGTCTGGAGGATGAATATGGCTCGGCGGGAATCCGCACTCTCGGTACGCCGGGCATTAACAATACGAAGCTGCTTTAGGAAGCCCCGGATTATACGGATAATGCATAATCCGGGCTAGCAGCATCTTCTATTTTCAACACATAATCTCGCAACCAAGCCCCGGCCTGTCTGACACTTTGAGAATAGGTCCTCGTCTTGCAGCCCCACCCTTTACAGGCTGATCGGCGATCAGCATATCGGAGTCCAGGTCAAAGACTGTAAATGCATTTGTTCCACAGCCTATGTGGCATGCCGCCGACTGGCCTATCTTGGATTCGAGCATACAGCCGAACATCAGCCCCAGCTTCGCTGCACGGCATATCGACTTGATCTCCAGCGCTCCCACCATGCCGGACTTCTGAATCTTGACATTTACGCCCTTTGCAGCTCCGTAGTGTATGATATCGATCACATCAGACGGACTTTGAGCAGACTCATCGGCAAATACAGGCACGCTGGATCTCTCCGTAACGAGGCGCATCCCATCCAGGTCGGCTGCATCCACGGGCTGCTCGAATGCTCTGATATTTAGACCCTGACCAAGCAGTTCGTCTATAAACTCAACCGCTCTCGCAGGAGTAAAGCCCTGGTTGGCGTCTATTATGAACCTGCACCCAGGCGCGCCCTCGGCAATCGCTTTCACCCGTGCAATGTCTTCGTCTTCGC
Source organism: bacterium (assembly GCA_021371935.1). Classification (NCBI taxonomy): domain Bacteria; species bacterium. The sequence goes on along the minus strand of JAJFVF010000013.1, from coordinate 36,084 downwards.
GCTTGCCGACCTTGATCTTAAACTGCCTGAAACCTATGCCGGCCATTTCAATAGCCTTTTCGCGGGCATGCTCGGGACTGCAGATTGGTATGGTGACGTCCGTCTCGATCCTCAAAGGCGCGCCGCCCAGATACGCATATAAGGGTATGCCGAGACTCTTGCAAAACGCATCAAAAATTGCCATTTCGATCCCGGCTCTGGCAGATCTTCCATACGGCAGCACTTCGGCAAGTTTCTTCGATGAAAGCCTATACTCGTTCAGCCTTGCTCCACGAAGCGCACTTGCAGCCGCAGAGATATCGTTGATTACGCTCGTGATGTCCTCGCCGGTCACATATCGAACGGGTGTAGCCTCTCCGTAACCAGTCGTGCCGCCCGATATCAACTCCACAATGACAACAGGCGAAGACGTGGCTGTGCGTTGTGAGGTCTCAAATGTCTCTTTTAGCGGCAGGTCAATACAGCGCGCATTTATATCATCAATACACTGCATATTCAGATTATACCGCACAGCGCGAGTCTTTTTTTTGCATAATAGGCATTTTGAGCATGAACGTCGATCCCACGCCAACTTTGCTGCTTACGCTTATTTCCCCGCCCAGGAATCCGGCAAGCCGTCTTGCTATAGCAAGGCCTAAGCCTGTGCCAACATTACTCGCGCTTCCACGGCTGAATTCCATAAATATTTCTTCCAACTCGCCCTCAGGAATGCCGACACCTGTATCGCTTACCGAAATGGATATGAACTTAGCGTTTTTGACGGCTTTGATAGTAACACCGCCGCTTTGAGTAAATTTAATGGCGTTGGAAAGCAGGTTTACCACGATCTGCCCCAGCTTTTGCTCATCTGTTATAATGACGGGCAGCTTTTTGGGGATGCTTACGCTGACACTCAATTTTTTATTTTGAGCAAGAGGCATCATATTACAGACGATCTGACCCAGCATCTCCTCGACATTGACATTTCCACACTCCAGACGCATTCTTCCTGCATCGAGCCTGCTTAAGTCTAATAGGTCATTGACCATCGCCAGGAGCTTGTGCGAATTGCCCACAACCCTGCCTAATTGAGCCTTTTGACGCTCGGACAATGGCTCCTGAGTGTCTTCCAAAAGCAGTTCCGCAAAACCTATGATGGATGTCAGAGGGGTCCTCAGCTCATGCGAGACATTGCGGAAGAAACGATTCTTCTCCTCAATCGCTGCCATTGCCTTTGAATTTTGTGCCTGCAGTTCCTCGGACCTTGTGCGTATTTCCTGTTCAAGACGCATTCGCTCTGACATATCCTTGAGCACAGCCTCATAGATGTCGGCTTTGCTGTCGTACGTAAAAAACATCTGAACCGGTATGATGCTGCCGTCCTTTTTCAAAATTTGCCCAAAATTCATCATCATGCCGGTGGTGCGAAGTGTATCCGAGGTCTTGAGCGTCCTTTCAAGTTCATGCTGCGGAGATATGCTGAATACACTCATACCAGTAATCTCTCGTTCCTTGTACTGGGTGCATTCCAAAAATTTGTGGTTTGCAGCCAATATCTCCAGCTTTCCATTGCATATGAACATCAAATCATCTGAATTATTGACAAGACGTTTATAGCGCGCAAGCTCGGACTCAGTCTCCCATGCCTCCGTGATATCTTGAACAAGCTCAAGCACGTATTTAACCTCACCGGATTCATTGAAAACAGGCGCAGTCGCAACTTTATAATAATGAGTTCCTCTTGAGGCTGAACCGACGCGAATGTTTCCTGATTGTGGCTTGCCGGTCTCAAGCGTCTGTTTAACCATACAGCCGGCACATATATTGTTGCTGGACCAAATCTCTTTGTGACAGACTTTGCCGACAATATTTGCATGACCACACATTTTGCTCAGCATATTGTTGTGCCAGGCAACCGTCATATCACTGCTGATAAGCACGAACGCAGCCGATACGCTGTTTATCACATCCACAATGGTATTGTCAACTATTTTAAGTCTTTCTTCAAGTTCACGACGATCCCTGTTCACGATGTCCGACAGGAATGCTGCGGAAATTTTCTCCGTGAGTGAATCTGCAACTATCCCCATAATATAGCCGCATGATTTTAACATGTTTCGAGTCACAGGCTTTGGCGGAGAACCAGCAAGGCATCCCTTTAGATAAGATTTTCCACGATAGCGGAGCCATACGGGATATGCTACAGCCATCATGCCGTCTTCATTGCTACAATGTTGAACTTTACCGGTCTCAATTGACTGTTTTGCAAGTGGGGCTACACACGCCAGACCGGCTGGTTCATCAAGACCGTAAAGATCGTCAAGCGTATATAAGTTGGAGTCTTGACTGACAAATATGGCGGCTTCCGACAATCCGTCCATACGAAAAGCATTTACAATTTCCATTGCCTGGTCTTGCTGCAGAAGATCTGTGATCCGTACATTTTCTGGATCACAAAGAGGATTATCAGGAGAGTATTGTTGATCTAAAGTCCTTACCAACTACTATGCCCTCATATTACATTGACTCTCAGCCTTTATTCAAAATGATAACAATATTATCGGGCAATGTCAACAGTTGTCGCGCACTGTGACCTTCATTATCGCATATCTAAAACCTATCTGTTTATTAAGTGCAGGACCCCGATTCTGATGTAGCTTACACCGATCGTCACTATCAATACACCCATAAGTCGGCTTACCAGAGCGGTCCCGGAATCACCTATAACACGATGAATGACGCCAGTAGCCATAAAAGTAATCAGGCATATGAACATGGCAATGAGCGCGGCTATGCTCGTTATCCAGACTCCATGGATCGTTGCCAGAACGACTGCCACGGTAATTGCACCCGGACCTATCAAAAGCGGCGATATCAACGGCACAATTGCGGCGCGATATTCCTCGGACTGGTCTGAGCTGACTCTGCCATGAACTACAAGATTGATAGCTATAATTACCAGCAGTAGACCGCCGCCGATGCGCATGTCATCGAGTGTGATATTGAACAGGGACAACATAAACGTGCCGGTAAAAATGAACACCAGGAGCAAAATGGTGGCTCCGATTATTACTCGGTATGTAAGGCCGCGCCTCTCCTTTGTGCTCAGGCAAGAATCCAGGCTCACCAGGATAGGCAGTGCTCCCAGTGGGTCGAGCACTATGATAAACGCAACCGCAAGTGTCCCCAACTCAGTTATAAATGATTGGAAATCCATATAAGGTGCGTGACTAATAGTCCGTTTCCTCAGCCAATGGGTCGAAGATGCCGTCCACCTCCAGATGGCTGATCACATCGGTGACGCCCGGTATCCACCATGCCACGCACTCGGCCTCCACTTTCTGCGCATACGATGCCACCCTGCCCTTCAGCGTCACAACACCGTCTCTTGCCTCGACATCTATCGGGTTGGCATCCACGTCAATATCGCGGATTAGGAACTGCTTGACGGAGTGTCGCAGCTCTTCATCGCTGCGGTCAATATAATTGCGAATCACAAGCTCGTCGACGACCCGATCTATACCTGTGGCGGCCTGCAAATCTTCCCATGCGGCTTTTTTTTCGGCTGCGCTGTCGACAGTGCCGGTCAGATATACCACCCCATCATCGACATGCACACTTATCTCGCTCAGGTCGATACGCGAATCGTTCCTCAGTGTAACAGTGACTTGTTCCTCAATCTGCCTGTCTTTGTGCGTGACCATTGAGTGAAGCCCTCCATCGTATACAACATCCGGTGAAGGGTTACCCCAGGGTCATCATGACAAAACTTGACTGATGCGCGTCATTCTTCCTCATCCATGTCGATCTTTATGGAGCCGCTGACGTTGGTGCCTTCCATCTTCTCTTCACCCTTTTTGAGTGTAAAAGTTACCCGATCCAGCGTCTCAAACGTCTGGCCGTTCTCGTCTACGGCCTTTACATGCCCGATGAGCGTGAGCTTCTCGGCCTTGACATCATATATCGCCTTATCCGCGCTAGCCGCCCTCTTCTCCTGCTTGAAGTAGACACCACCGGTGCCCGTTGCAACCTTTTTCTTATACTGATATTCGAGCTTGGGGCATGATATCGTGGTCGGTTCTTTGAGTTTGGATTTCATATCCTGGCTGCCTTTGTCCTGGCGCGACTTTTGCTCTTCGGGTGTCAGTTTCGGCTTCAGGAGCATCACCACATCACCCTCGATGATGCCCAGCCTCTTGTTGAAGTCCGCAAAACCCTTTTTTCCGGTAATATCGCATTCTGGATCGGTGATTTTGATGGGACCCGGAGAGTCGGCTGTGTTTGCTTTTTGGTCAAAAAGGACTTTATCTGATGTGAGTGTGGTGTCTACATGGACGAATTTTACATTGCCGCTCAAAAGAGCAGTATTCACACCACCCCATTTTGCAACACTGGCATCCGCGCGATATGACATTTCCTCATACTTTCCTGAATTTGCCTTAGGCTTTTTTGTATCCTGAGCAGCAACCGAAACAACTGCCGCAGCCACAATTGCCGCAATTATTATGATCGCAAGCCACTTAACACGCATACTATTGCGCCTCCAGAGGATTGTTCTGAGTGCCATTGAGCTTTATCTTCACATTAACGTTCCACATCTTCAGCTCTTTGCTTTTCATGTCAACAGCCAACCTGTCGACCGAAGCTTTGCACCTATCAGTCTGAAAGCTGACTCCTCCCATGCTACGCAGCGAGGATGCCGCGGAGTTCCATACAAAACCCTCTCCGGCCACTCTCTGGCCATCCGTTCCGAGTATCTCCACACCCCTGCTAAGAGCCAGGTCCCTGCTGGAAGCGTTATAAACAGCCTTGCCTGCTTTTGCCTTGAGCACGACTTTTGAGCCGTCATATATCCTGCCGCTGTCGATCTCGCGCAGCTTTGCTATGGAACGGTTCTGACCGATCTCTACTTTTTTTGCTTTGGCACTCCACAGCTTTCCGTCATGCCCAAGTCCGACAAGGCTGACATCCTCCATTTCCAGGACAACAGCGGGAGGCTGCCTGACTATATTTTGCCGCGAATATGGCGCATAGTGCCTAAAAGCCCATGCCAATAAAGCAAGTATTACCACAGTAATCGCGGCTATTCGTTTGTGTGCTATACGTCCCATATGCAAAAAACTCCCTCCGGCCTAAGCAGGAGGGAGGACTTCTTCAAAATTAAAATGCCGGTGGTATAGGAGGATCATCATCGTCATCATCGTCATCATCACTCGAACTGGAACTTGTGATGACCGTTATGACGCCAAAATCGGTGGACGTATTGTTATATATACTGTCCGGGACAGGGATTGAACTCTGAGACAATGTCGATGAACCGCTGTATGACACCAGCAGGCTGGTCGGATAATCAGATCCTGCATTGCTTGTATCAATCGAGAAGATGTGGCTCCCAGGCAGCAGCACATCAACCGCCGCCTCCAGCCCAAGGTCAATCTCAAAGTAACCCTTAGCGCCTGTCGTTGCCGTATAGGAAGGTGTCCCAAAGCTGACCTTCACACCTGATATACCGGCAGCAGTCGAAGAACTCACTATTCTTCCGGTAAGTACCGTGTTTTTGCTGGTAAACGGCACCGGAGGCATATCCTCGCCGTCTACATAAGTTATTGTGAATGTACCAAGATCACTGACACTACCATTACGCACGGTCGCAGGAATGGTGATATTATTCGAAAGGAATGTCTGATTCCTATATTTCACAGTGTAGCTTTTTGAATAGCCGGTGCCTGCGCCGCTCGGGTCAATCTGAAGATATGCCGGAACCCCTGCTGAACTGGAACCAATGTCCAGTTGGAAATTGCCATCCGAGTCGGTCGTTGCTGTCAGAGTGGTTGTGCCAAGTCTTACAATGACATCAGCCACACCCGGCGAACCGGACTTTGTGCTTACCACTTTGCCTGTAATAATGCTGTCGCCAAGAGTGGTAGTGCCGGATGAGGAACTTCCGCCTCCCCCACCGCCGCAGCCGGATATTACAGCGATCAATCCTGCGATCACGACCAATATGAAGAATCTTTTCATTAACGACCTCTCCTCGAAAACAGCCGAAAGTGGAAAGTGGAAAGTCCAGACCCGCCGTCCAGCAGTCAGCGCAATATTGAGGCGTTTCGTCACTTCACGAAACAAGACCTCGTAAATTATACTCGACAATGACTTTGCAAGCAAGTAGCAGTCATAATCACGCAAGACCCCTACTGTGCCTATGTCTTTGACCGTGTTTTAAGAGCTATTGTTCCAGAAGCCCTGCAGCCATCTTCCCTGACTCAAGCGCCATTTCGCGCATATGTTTGGCATGCTCACCAACACTCACACCCAGCGCCTCGCGTTCATGCCATGCAGTAACAATCGCATCCCTTAATTTGCCGGCATCAGGCGAGTTCACATCCATACCCGGCCCCCGCCCTATTGAGCTTGCGAATGCTGTGATCTTCGGGTCATACGCTATAGGGACACATGCGACACCCACATCAGCCGCAAATATCAATGAGTGGAGCCGCATCCCCACCATCAGGCCGCACCCGGCAATTACAGCCTTAATGGTTCGCGGATTTCCTCCACATCCAACCATCACGCCTTTTGAGAGCTTTGTACCTACCTCCATGTCCTCTGATTCCTGCATAGGGATCACCACAGCAGTGACATCAAGCTCCTCGCACGCAGATGATATGCCGTCTATTGCTGCATGCAGCCAGTCATTGGTAATCCATGGCCTCAGTGACACACCCATGAGCGCCCTGCTCTGCAGGCCGTGTTTATCCAACAGATCGTTCGCGGCCTCCAGATCGGGTTCCACCAAAAAAGATGGGTCGCTTGTCACATGCACCGGCGGGATGCTTACACCCATGGACTCCAGAAGCGTTCTGGAATCGCTGTCGCGCACGGTAATCAGCTTCGTTTTGTTTAGAATGCGAGCTGCATACCGACGGATGTTGGGTCTGTCCAGTGGTCCGATGCCCTGCGCATATACCATCGTAGGCCGTCTGAGAAACTGCGCCAGTCTGAGTACATACAGATAATATTGCGCCGACCTTGCGCTGGTAACATCCTGGATCAGGCTGCCGCCGCCGCTGATGACCAGATCAGCTCTGCGGATCGCATTTATTACCGCGCCAGGGCTGTATCTGTGCATGGATATCACACCCGGATGCTCGGCAATCGTGCGGGTAGGATCGGCAGAGAGCACCGTGATCTCGACATCCAGACCAAGATTGCGAAACGCTGCCAGCATGCCGTCCAGCACCGCCTCATCGCCCGTGTTGCCGAACCCGTAATAGCCTGAGATTACGATCCTCTTGGACATATCATGCAGCCTGTTCACGAAAGACCCGGCAGAGAATAAGACCAATCAGTCCGCCGACAACGGCACCGTTGAGCACTCTTATCAGGCTCAGAACGATTGGCGTATGGATATGGCAGAACGTGTTGAGCGCTGAAATAAGGCCGATGGAGCCGATCACGATAAGCGGCGCAGCCCAAGCCCTGCGCCCTTTGAGCGCAAAGGCAATGCCGAGAATCACAGCAGGATAGCCGATCAGGAACTCTTTCGTTCGAGGGCGGACGTAGAGGACCTTGTCCAGAACGGCTCTGAACTTCAGCTCAAGCGGGCTGACCCCCATTCCGGCATCGTTGCCCGACCTTGCGACCATAATACCAACGATGACCAAAAGCACGGCCATAAGTCCGACCTGCCAGATCAACATCGGGTTCGACGACACTTCCTTAATCGTGCGGATAAACTTTTCTTTCTGAGCGCTCCATGTGCCCCTCACCCAGGCAATGCGAGATGCAAAGACCAGCGCAAGCACCAGCACCGGCAGCAGATGAGCGAGTTTGACACCGGCAAACTGATTGATCCGAAGCATGAAATCGCGTTCGCTGAGCAGCCCCACAATGAGCATTCCACCCGCAGCAGTCGTGATGACAGCCCCGGCAAAACGCCCGAGAGTCCGCAAATACGGCATTGGCATAGTCTTTGGCGAGTCCGGCGATCCATTAACGGCATTAATGGCCGCCAACACCGGAAACACCAGTGCCGCAAGCAGCGCCACAGCCTTCTGACCCGTGTCTCCAACCCCTGCCAGACCCGCACAACCGGCAATCAATATTATCGACCAGACCCAGGCCGCCGCTGCAGAAAGGTTAAATACCGAAAGTAACAGCAGTATCGCTCCCGCCGCTACGCCGACCCCCACAACCATGCGCACCTGTCTGGGTATCGCGAGTTCACCCGTCGCATGCGCAGACTTCAGGGTATATCCGTCTCTGCGAATGCCGCGTGCAATTGCATTCACATATTTTGCATTGTTTGAGACAATGGCGCTCGAAGATGTGTCATACATGCGCACATAAACCATCCTTACGCCTCGTTCTCGAACAGCTTTCTGGAACCGTTCGACAATGCTCGGCTGGTCCATGGTCGGCATCTCGTTTTGAGTGATGCTGTGGACTTCGATCAGGTTTGCAGGCAGGTTATATGCCAGCCTCTCTTCTCCTTTTTGCTTGGAAAACTCGACTCGCCCGAAGTAGAGGTTGTTGTGTTGAAATGCTTTGGCGGTTTCCTTGACTGATCCTTTGAACCCGAGGACCTGGTCGCCTGAAAATATCACAGTCTTGATGCCGCTTTGCCTGACATCCGCAAGAATTGCATTTACCGCGTCAGGAGTCGCGCCAGTATAGTTGACGAGCCTGGCAACGGGCATCAGACCAGCGTCGCGCACGGTCTTTATGGCATCCTCATCGAGACCGATGGGGATCTGTTCGAGATATTCCATAGGAACCGAGGCATCCAGCGTCAGATATGTAAACGACTTGCCTGAACCGTCATCAACCGGGGTGCTTATGATGCGGTCGGCAATCCTCGGCAGAGCCATTTTCAGGTGCGGGATAATACGCTCGGCCTGCCCTCCTGCAACCGCGAAATGCCGGTCACTGTATGGCACAACCAATCTGGAATCGATGGCATCGGCCATGGTCTGCTCATCTATGGCGACGCTTGTGGCTCCGGCCTGCTTGAATCTGGTTGCTGCTTCTTTTGCAGATATTCCCGAGGCGGCTGCAAGTTCCTGAATCTCTCCATAATCAAGAACAAGTTCGACAGCTTTATTCCGGGATTCCAAACGCGCTCTGCTTCCGGCGACAAAGCATGCCGCCGCAAGCCCGACGATAAGCAGCAATACTGCGATAACCTGTCTTTTCAATACGGCACCCTACTCCCATCTGCGCGAGGCATAATCGTATGTCGACTGGCGTCGACAATAGCGCCTCGGACCTTTGAGCCTGCGCCCACCAAAGATGATTATCAATATGACTCCGGCAATAAAACCGCCGACATGCGCTCCATATGCTACACCGCCGCCAACCATTCCGCCGCTTCCGGCAAGGCCAAATAGCTGTGTGGCAAACCATACTCCAAGCACGAAAAGAGCCGGCACTTCGATAAATGTCCAGAAGAAGCCCAGAAATACCAGTGTTCTGATGTCCTGTCGAGGATAGAGTATCAGGTAAGCGCCCAATACACCGGCAATGGCTCCGCTTGCGCCGACCATCGGCACTGTGGAGCTGATATTAAGAATTACTTGCCCGACTGCCGCAGCCAAGCCGCATACCAGATAAAAGAAAATGAACCGTCCATGCCCCAGGCTGTCCTCGATATTGTTACCGAATATCCACAGATAGAGCATGTTGCCGCCAATATGTACCAGGCTGCCGTGCATAAACATTGAGCTGAAAATCGTGAGCCACCTGGGATGAAGCCCGGTGTATGTTATATCGATCACCCTCTGCATGCCGTCGGAGATGACACCTATCTCCTTTGTCACTGGCGCACCGGTCATCAAAAAACTGGGGATCAATGACCAATCATAAAGTCTGCCGAACTGACCTATAGCCCCCATGCGATCATATAAATAGACCAGTATGTTAAGCAATATCAGAACATAGACCACGTATGGTCTGGTTCGTGTCGGGTTGTCGTCGGCAAGTGGGATCACGTGTCGGCCTTTCTATAAATGTACTCCTGAAACCAGCGTCATTGTACCACAATCCTCCCGGCAGGGGAAGCAGTTTCGCAAAGAGCGCCACCATAAATAGTACAATAAAGAAGGCGGGAGAAATATCCCCCGCCTTTGTGTGTTCTATATCACCCGATAAGTGCTTAGACTGTTACCGTCTCGCGTTCGTCATCGGGTGTTGAACTAGGGTTTGATGGTTCATTCGTATCCACATCAAGTCCGCCGCGCTTGCTCCAGAGTGTCGCACCAGTCAGAGCGAGCAGCGCAACTATCGTAATCGTTGCACGCACTGCATTCGACATCGGCTGTATGACAATCGGAGCCAGCAGCACCGCGACCAGGTTCATAACCTTTATCATCGGGTTGAGAGCCGGACCGGCAGTATCCTTGAACGGATCGCCGACCGTGTCGCCGACGACAGCAGCCTTGTGCTCGGGTGTGCCCTTGCCGCCGAACATACCATCTTCGATCTTCTTCTTAGCGTTGTCCCAGAGACCACCCGCGTTGGAAAGGAGAACCGCCATCAACTGACCTGTGACGATTGTTCCTGCAAGGAATCCACCGAGAGCCGCAGCACCGTTCATATCACCAAAACCCAGGCCGAAACCGACCAAGATCGGCGCGCTGACAGCCAAAACTGCAGGACTCATCAGCTCTTTCTGAGCAGCAGAAGTGGAGATAGCAACGCACTTCTGGTAGTCAGGCTTGCCCTTGTCGGAACCGCTTCGTGGATCATAGTCCATAATACCCACGATCTCACGGAACTGTCTGCGGACTTCCTGCACCAGGTCGAATGCCGCACGGGTTACCGCATTGATGGCGAATGAACTGAACAGGAACGGCACCGCGCCGCCGATCAGCAGACCGATAAAGACGTTTGTGATGTCGATGCGGATACCAACATTCAGCAGACCGGCGTCAGCCATAAATGATCTAAATAAAGCCGTAGCCGCAATAACAGCGGTTGCGATAGCCAGACCCTTGGTGAGAGCCTTGGTCGTGTTGCCCACCGCGTCGAGCTTGGCAACGATCTTTTCGGCGTTGGAGTCCTCACCCTCGTCCTTCAAAGCACCGGACATCTCGAAGATGCCGTTGGCGTTATCGGAGATCGGGCCATATGTGTCCATCGCAAGCATGAAGCCTGTGGTGGTCAGGAGTCCAAGACCGGAAAGTGCGATTCCGTAGGCAGCCATCGCAGCGTCGCCCTTGAAGAGCAGCACGCTGGCAAGGATTGCGAGACAAATCGCGACTATTCCCCAGACACTCGACTCAAGACCGGAAGCAAAACCGGAAAGTATGATCGTAGCCGGACCGGTCTTTGCAGACTTGGCGCACTCGGTGACAGGTTTGCCGTCGATTGCAGTGAAGTGCTCGGTCATCTTGTCGATGATCACGGACAGGATGATACCACTGAGGTTCGCAAGAGCAAATCTCCACCACTCGAAACCGGCAACCGGGACCTTCATCTCAAAAACGTAGTAGCTGAGGCCAAAGAAACCAATCGTCGCAAAAATCGATGCGATTATAAATCCCTTGTTGATAGGCACCATCGGGTTCATATCCATATCATCAGAACCCTTGACACTGTAGATGCCGATGATCGACGCAACCACACCCCAAGCTCTGATGAGAAGCGGGTAGACAACCAGCGCCAGACCGGCAGCACCAAGACCGAGTGTGGTCGATGCGGCGGCGCCGAGAATAATCGCGGCAACGAGAGTGACTTCATAGCTCTCGAAGATATCGGCAGCCATACCGGCGCAGTCGCCGACGTTGTCACCGACGTTATCGGCGATAGTGGCGGCATTTCGAGGATCGTCCTCAGGAATACTCTGTTCGACCTTGCCTACAAGGTCGGCGCCCACGTCAGCAGCCTTTGTATATATACCACCGCCGATCCTCATAAAGAGGGCGGCAAGACATCCACCAAAACCGAATCCAATAAGGACCTTCATCGACTCATTGCCGAAGAGGTAGAAGACAGCACAAGCACCCATCAGACCTAGACCGACTGTCGCCATACCGGAGACGCCGCCCGCGCGGAACGCCACATAAAGCGCATGCTTGAAACTCGAAAGAGCGGCATTGGCAACGCGAACATTTGCGCGCACGGCCATCATCATACCGATGAATCCCGCAAGATACGATGCGGCCACGCCGAGAATAAACGCAAAGCTCACACCAACATAGATAGGAATGACATGGAAGACGCGGTCAGTGCCGCCGAATCCCTCAACATTCTTATATAGGAATATCAGGCCGATAGCAATGATAATCACGAAGACGGACATCGTGGCTACTTGCTTTTTTAGATATGCCAGTGCGCCTTCCTGAACAGCCTTGGCTACACCGACCATACCCTTTGATCCCGGATCTTCCTTGTTGATGGCTCTAAACCACATCAACCCAAACAACAGACCGATAACCGCGCAGACAAATACCGCCAAAACTGAGGGCCACATAATGGACAGTTCCTCGAATTTCGGAAGCGTGATTGCTTCGCTGGCGAATGCCGCGGACGGTAGCACTATGCCCAGCAGAACCATCGAGACGAGCCCGATAAACATTCTGCCAAGCCTGCTATGAGTCTTGGACTCGCAGTGCATGTTTTGACTTCCCCCTTTGAAAAGTACTTATTGCCCACATTATTCACGAAGAACGTGAATAACGCTCTCGGAGACCCGTATTATGCGCTTCCCGCATAATTCGGGCTAGGCAAACAAAATGCCGCTTCTCACATTACTGCTGCGAGACCTGCGGCGTCTCTTGCAACTGGATACAACCCCGTATCCCACAAGATTATAAGGCAAGGCTGAGGCCGTGTCAAGAAAGCTGGCGCATGGAAATTGTTCAGGTTTCTACGCACGAACATACATCGCAATATGATTATGCTAGACCTCTTCACTTCAACTTTGTGCCAATTCTTTTATTGACGACAATCGCTCATTTATGGTATGATTTTCAAGTTTGGCAAAACACACCGTTTCAGACTATGGACGTTGGTGTTCCTGCACATGCGGAATTACGCCCTGGAATGATGAAGCGGGAAGATTAACCTTAGGAGGATACAGTTTTGGCATCGATTTCAATGAAGGAACTGCTGGAAGCCGGCGTTCACTTCGGTCACCGCACTCACAGATGGAACCCCAAGATGAAGAGATATATCTATGGGGGACGCAACGGAATCTACATCATCGATCTTCACCAAACCCTCAAGCTCTTTGAAGACGCACGAAAGTTTATCCAGGATGTCGCCGCAGAAGGCAAAACGATACTCTTCGTGGGGACAAAGAAGCAGGCACAGGAAGCAGTGGAGACGGCTGCAAAGCAGTGTGGGATGTATTATGTGAACCAGAGATGGCTGGGCGGAATGCTCACCAACTATCGTACCATACAGACCCGCATCGCAAGGCTCAGAGAACTCGAAAAGATGGAAGCCGACGGAATCTTCGAGCAGCTTACCAAGAAAGAAGCTGCCAAGCTCCGTGAGCAGAGAGATAAACTCGAGAGGTTCCTGGGTGGAATCAAAGATATGCCCCAACTGCCGGGCGCTATATATATCGTGGACCTCAAGAAGGAGAGAATTGCCCTTCTGGAAGCTCGCAAACTCGACATCCCGGTCGTCGCAATAGTCGACACCAACTGCGACCCGGATGAAGTCGACTATGTGATCCCCGGCAACGATGACGCAATCCGCGCTATCAAGCTCATTTCGAGCAAACTCGCCGAGGCTATCGTGGAAGTCAAGCCTGCAGCCGAAGAGGCTGAAGAGGTCGAGGAAGCAGCAGCCGAAGCAGAGGGCGAGGGTGAAGAGACCTCAGAAGAAGGCGAAGAAGAAAAACCGGAGGCTGAAGAGGAAGTCTTTATCGGCGCAGAAGGCGCTGAAGACACCCAGACAGAAGATAAGGTAGAATAACCGATTATCTGCTCAATCGCATTTGCGGTGGAGCATTGTATATATACTTGGAGAGTGAAACATGGCAATTACTGCCGATATGGTTAAGAAACTGAGAGAACAGACCGGCGCGGGCATGATGGACTGCAAAAAAGCGCTCACCGAAACAAACGGTGATTACGAAAAGGCAGTCACTCTGCTTCGCGAAAAGGGCATCGCAGTCGCAGCCAAACGCGAGACAAAGAGCGCTTCGGAGGGTCTGATAGGCTGCTTTGTCACGGGTGATAATAAAGCCGGAGCGATGGTCGAGGTAAACTGTGAGACTACATTCGTCGCCAAGACACCCGAATTCGTCGAACTGGCCAAGGGACTTGCGAAATTCGTAGCAGAGTCCGGCGATATAGCCAACCTAGATGCGATGCTCGACACACCATTCAAGGACGGCAGACCCGTCAAAGACCTGGTCAACGAGCTTATGGGCAAGATCGGCGAAAAACTGGCGGTGAACAGGTTCGTGCGCCTTGCAACCGATGGTGTGATCGGCTCTTATGTGCATATGGGCGATCAGATCGGGGTGCTTGTCGAACTTAAAGGAGCAGCAGTCTCCGATACATCACTGAGTCTTGCAAAGGATATCGCTATGCACATAGCCTGGGCAAACCCGGACTATATGAAGCGCGATGACATTGCTGCCGATGCTATCGACAAAGAACGAGACGTTCATAGACAGTGGGCGATCAAAGAAGGCAAGCCTGAGAAAATTATCGACAGGATCATCGATGGGCGGATGAAAGAGTTCTATTCCCGCGTGTGCCTGTTGGAGCAGCCTTTCATTAAGGATGAGGATCAGACCATCGAGGACCTGGTCAAGGCCGCCGCAAAAACAACCGGCGAAGACATAAAGATAGCTGGATACGTAAGATACCGCGTTGGAGAAACATCCGGTGACTGACTCTAAATCGAGCATAGACCGAAAATGGAACCGAGTCCTGCTCAAGCTGTCGGGACAGGCGTTTTCAGGTTCACAAAAACTTGGACTCTGCCCCGACACAATCGAGTCCATCGCTCTGGGCATCAAGGAAGCTAGAGAGTCCGGAGTAGAGATAGCCGTCGTGATCGGCGCGGGTAACATTATCCGCGGCGGATCGGCATCAAATAAGGGCATGGACCGGGCAACCGCTGATTATATGGGCATGCTCGGAACGGTCATCAACTCGCTGGCGCTGCAGGATGCACTCGAGAAGATGGGAGTACATACACGAGTTCAGTCGGCAATCAAAATGGCTGAAGTGGCTGAACCGTTTATTCTCAGACGAGCGATCAGGCATCTCGAAAAGGGAAGAGTGGTGATTCTGGCGGCAGGCACGGGCAATCCGTTCTTTACCACCGACACTGCCGCATCCCTTCGTGCGCTCGAAATCAAGGCCGATGCCGTGCTCAAAGCAACGAACGTCGATGGAGTCTACACAAGCGATCCGCATAAAGACAAAGACGCAGTCAAATTCGATGAGATCAGCTATATGGACGCGATCAGCCGAAACCTGGGCATTATGGATCTGACTGCTTTCACTCTGTGTATGGAGAACAACTTACCCATAGTCGTATTCGACATAACCACGCCCGGCAACATCGCAAGAGCCGCGCGTGGTGAAACAATCGGCACACTCGTAAGGGGAGGGAAGGACTCTTGACTGCAGAAGTAATTCAGGAAGCCGAAAGGCGCATGCAAAAGGCGGTAGAAGCCGCCGATCATGACTTTGCCACCATAAGGACCGGCAGAGCCAATCCGATGCTGCTCGAAGGGATCAAAGTAGATTATTACGGCACACCTACACCCATCAATCAATTGGCCGGAATCTCGGTTCCCGAGCCCAGGCAATTGCTGATCTCACCATGGGACCGCAACAGTATCGACGCGATATCCAAGGCGATCCAGAGTTCGGATATCGGAATAACGCCGCAGAGTGATGGTCAGGTGATAAGGCTCAACATTCCATATCTGACTGAAGAGAGACGTAAGGACCTCATCAAGCAGCTTCATAAGAAGTCGGAGGATCACAAGATTGCGGTACGCAATATACGCCGTGACGCAAATGAACATCTCAAGGCACAGGAAAAGAAATCGGAGATATCCGAGGATGAGATGAAGCGTGAGCAGGAAAAAATACAAAAGCTCACAGATAAATTTATTGTCGATATAGACAAACACACGGCAGCAAAAGAGGCTGAACTCAAAGAGGTATAACCCCATTTAACATCCAGGATAGAAATGTCTCGGGCGGTCTGGGACAACATAGATCAAATATAGGATGGTCGGGGGTATTCCTGCCCCCGACTTGTTTATTCAAAATTTACGTCCGGGGCAAGAATACCCCGGACGATCTGGTTTTCAATGGATACCTGCTTTTATATTGGTGATTAGGCTGTTTGCAGGCGATATATGGAGCACGAATAATTTGAGCCGCAAATCTTATACAGACTTGGACCCGGAGAGAATACCCAAGCACATCGCTGTGATAATGGACGGAAACGGCAGATGGGCCAGACGCAGGGGTCTGCCGCGCCTTGAAGGACATCGACGCGGATATAAATCACTGAAAAACTTCGTAATCAATGCGGCTGACTTCGGCGTAAAGGTCATTACGGCATATGCGTTCTCGTCCGAAAACTGGAAGCGGCCTGCTGATGAAGTCAGCGGGCTGATGAAGCTGATTCGTTATGCAGCAAAAGCCGAGCTGAACTACATGAAGAAAGAAAATGTCCGAATTATCACAAGCGGACGCTTTCATGAGCTGCCGAAGGAACTGCAGAAACAGTTCAACGAGGATTATGAGGAGACAAAAAACAACGACCGTATCATACTTAACATCGCGGTCAACTATGGCGGTCGAAATGAAATAGTGGATGCAGTGAAAAAGGCCGCGGCTATGGTTTCCGAGGGTAAGATTGCCGCGGATGATATAGATGAGAAGACGCTTACCGGCCTTATGTATCACCCTGAACTGCCCGAGCCGGACCTTATGATCCGCACTGCCGGTGAGATGCGTGTAAGCAATTTCCTGCTTTGGGAGACTGCATACTCCGAGCTATTTGTCACAGACACTCTCTGGCCTGATTTCTCTAAAGACGATCTATATGATGCGATCAAGAGCTATCAAGGGCGCACGCGTAAATTTGGCAAAGTGGTTGACGAGAGTGGAGATCACAAATGAGTGAGTCACGGCCTGTGCGTATTTCAATATTGGGTTCGACCGGGTCTATAGGAACACAGGTTTTGGATGTAGTCAAGCGGCTGGGTCATCAAAGGGTCCGCATCGTCGGCCTCGGCGCGCAGAATAATGCCGACCTGCTTATCTCGCAGGCATTGGAGTTCATGCCCAAAGCGGTCTGCATTGGAGACGGTCAGGCGAAAGATAAGGTCGAATCGACCCTAAGTAGTTGTGGGATCAGGGTCTACACCGGCAAGAACGGATTCGATGAGCTTGCCGTGGAGGATGAAACTGATAAAATAGTAGTATCGGTCGCGGGCACGCCGGGGCTTTCCCCCACCCTCAAGGCTATCGAGGCGGGTAAGGATGTGGCTCTGGCGAGCAAAGAGGTATTGGTGGCGGCAGGTCATCTGGTCATGGAGGCTGCATCGCGCAAAGGTGTGGCTTTGCTGCCCATAGACAGTGAGCACTCGGCTATTTTCCAGTGCCTCAACGGCGAGGACCGCAATAGTATTGAAAAGATATATCTGACCGCTTCAGGCGGAGCTTTCAGGGATAAGCCAAAATCCGAGTTGGCCGACGTGACTGCCGAACAGGCTCTCGCCCATCCGACATGGAAGATGGGCAAGAAGGTGACTGTCGACTCGGCCACGCTGATGAATAAGGGTCTCGAAATTATCGAGGCGAAGTGGCTCTTTGGCGTTGAGGCGGACAGGGTTGAGGTCGTGATACATCCGACAAGCATTGTGCACTCGATGGTCCGGTTTTGCGATGGATCGACAATTGCGCAGCTCGGTCTGCCGGATATGAGGCTGCCGATCCAGTATGCCCTGCTCTATCCGCAGCGGGTCGACTCGAAGCTGCCGAAACTTGATATTTTGAAAGCAGGAACACTGAGCTTTGGCGAAGTCGATATGGACAAGTTCGAATGTCTTGGGCTGGCGATGAAGGCCGCAAAAGTGGGCGGCACGCTGGCTGTTGTAATGAATGCTGCCGATGAGGTGGCGGTGGACATGTTCCTGAATGGCAGGATTGGCTTCCTGGATATTGCGAAGGTGGTTCGCAGAGCGATGGAAAGACATAAGTCAAAACCCTCGCCGTCACTTGAAGAGATATATGAAGTGGATGGAGAGACAAGGCACAAGGTTGCCGAATTTGTCTAGGCGCTGAGTTGTGCGCATCGAAAAAAAGCAGATTCCTTGTCGTTCCTCCATGGAATGACTGGAAAGAGTTCAGTTATTCGGAAATTTCCGGCTCAGCAGGAGCTTCGCCCTCCCAATAATAGACATCATGTGGATGGCGAGGTTTCCACCGAGCCATATTAGCACACGTAAAACTGAATTTTGTCTTTTAAAGGCAGCACAAATAATCAATACACATTACTAAATATCAATTCGGGAGCACCCTCTCCCCCAAGAGTGGGAGAAGGGTCGGCAGCTCAACAAACACATAGACAAATAATCAATACGCATTACTAAATACTAGATTGGAGCGGGGTTTGTTTATTGAAACGGCTGTAGCACTGGTTTTGTTGTTTGCAATATTGGTGATGTTCCATGAGCTGGGACACTTTACTGCTGCCCGGCTCGTTGGAATTCGCGTGGACGAATTCGCGTTCGGATTCGGTCCAAAGTTGATCACGCTATTCAAGCGTGGCGCCACGGAATATACGATCCATCCATTTCCACTCGGCGGGTTTGTAAAACTTGCAGGCATGGAGCCCGGCGAGGAAGATATATCTGATGGGTTTCAGGCACAGGCTATATGGAAACGGGCGCTGGTGATCTTTGCAGGGCCATTCGCCAGTTTCGTGCTCGCCGTGCTCGTGTTCGTGACGATGGGCATGTTCTGGGGCTTTTCGACCGGCACTACGGATAATCGGGTCGCTATGGTCACCCCACTATCCGTGGCTGCTAAGGCAGGCATACGCACAGGTGACCGGATCATCTCAATAGACGGCAAGACAGTCAAGAACGGAAAGGATATGACCAAGCTGATCCACAACAGCCCGGGCAAGAAGCTGAGCTTGATGATCGCGCGAAATGGCGAAAAATTCACAAAAACGGCGGTTCCCAGATGGACGATAATCTATATGAATGCCGTATGGTCATTTCCAGATGGTAAGCGTGGGGTCGTCGAAGAGATTGCCGATAAATCGAGCGCTCAAAAGGCTGGCCTTCAGGAAAAAGATAAGATCGTCTCCATAAATGGCAAAAAGATCAACAGCGGGACTGATTTCGCTGCAGCAATAAAGCAAATCGGTGATAGACAGGTAAAACTCGAGATCGACAGAGGCGGGAAGACAATTACACTGACTGCAAAACCGACCCCAAAAACTGAAAAGTTCATGGCCATCGGCCTGCTCGGATTTATGCCTGAACAAACCCTTAAAAAGGCTGGGTTTATCGAATCGGCAACCAAGGGTTTGATACTCACCAAGGATGTGGTTGTCGAAATCGTCGTTTCGCTCGGCAGCAAGAAGATAGCTGAGAACATCGGCGGTCCGCTGATGATCGCAAAAATCACACAGTCATCCGTTGCGCTCGGCACATACTCTATATTTCGACTGCTGGGGCTTTTGAGTATGAGCCTTGCGGTCATAAACCTGGTCCCGATACCCGTGGTGGACGGCGGCCATCTGGTTATACTGGCAATCGAGGCTGTTCGGCGTAAGCGCCTGACCCGGGAGCAGATGCAGACGGTCACAATGGTCGGCATATTCATACTCGGCGCGATATTCGTGACCGTGATATGGTCGGACTTGTTCAAGATATCCCAGGGGCTGGTGCCGCAATAGAGTGGAGAAGAGAGTGGAGAGTGGAGAGCAGAGAAGGCTGACGCGGAATGTTAAGGTCGGCAGTGTTGAGATAGGCGGCGATGCGCCTGTATCCGTCCAATCTATGACCAACACGCCGACTGCCGACGTGGATGCGACAGTGGCTCAGATCAAGCGCCTCGAGGTGGTTGGATGCGATATAATACGTGTCGCCGTGCCGAATATCGAGGCCGCTAAGGCTTTGAGCAGGATCAAACAGGCAATCTCGATCCCACTGGTTGCCGACATCCACTTCGACTACAAACTCGCTCTTGCAAGCCTGGACGCAGGTGTGGACAAGCTGCGAATCAACCCAGGCAATATCGGCTCGACAGACCGTGTTGAGGCTGTCGCGAAAGCGGCAAAGGAACGCGGCGTCCCGATCAGAATAGGTGTAAATGCCGGTTCAATCGACCGAAAACGCTATGGCGTGCCCACACCTGAAGCACTCGTCGAAAGCGGCCTGGACGAAGTCAGGGTCCTGGAAAAGCTTGGCTTTGAAGATATTGTGCTCTCGCTGAAGGCATTCGACGTACCTATGATGATCCATGCATACGAGTTGGCAAGTGAGCGCTGTGATTATCCGCTCCATCTGGGCGTGACCGAAGCCGGCCTCGCATGGGAGGGCACGATACGAAGCTCGGTAGGAATCGGGGCGCTGCTTGCTGAAGGAATCGGTGATACGATACGTGTATCGCTGACGGGTGACCCGGTCGAAGAAGTTAAAGTTGGCTATGAAATCTTAAACAGTCTTAGACTTAGGAGAAAGCCTTTTACTATCATCTCATGCCCGACGTGTGGTCGATGCGCTATAGATTTGACCGATATCGCCGACAAAGTTAGGCAGCGTCTGGAAGCAAATCCGCCGTCAAAACCTATAACAGTGGCGGTTATGGGGTGTATAGTGAATGGTCCGGGTGAGGCATCGCTGGCAGATGTAGGGATCGCCGGAGGCAGAGGCGCCGGTGTGCTCTTTGCTAAGGGCGAAATGCTTCGGAGTGTGCCCGAAGAAAGGCTCGTGGATGAGCTTATCAAGGAAGTGGAGAAACTCTAAATTGATTAGAAGAGCAACGGTCTCGGATGTAGCAGAACTGCAGAGGCTTATAAACCAGTTCGCGGACAAAAGCGAAATGCTGCCGCGTTCACTCAACGCCATCTACGAAAATATTCGTGATTTTGTGGTTATGGAGGATGACGACAAGCGTTTATTGGGCTGCTGCGCACTGCACATCACATGGGCAGACCTTGCTGAGGTTCGTTCACTTGCTGTGGAGCCGGGTGTTCAGGGCAAAGGTTACGGCAGGATGCTGGTTCAGGCGTGTCTGGATGATGCAAAACAGATGGGTGTGCCGAAGATATTTGCACTTACGTATGTGCCGGGTTTCTTTGAAAAGATGGGGTTTTCACATATTGATAAGGGCGCACTGCCGCATAAGATATGGTCGGACTGCATCAACTGCCCGAAATTCCCTGACTGCGGCGAAGAAGCGGTCGCTATTCAATTATGAATTTTGAGTTGTTTGACATTGATCAGTTACTGCAACTGATTGGACGACTCAGGCAGCTTTCAAACTTTTTGACTTTCTAACTTTCTAACTTTTTGACTTAATCGACCGAGGTATATATGCGAGCATCAAATTTGTTCTTTCCAACTTTAAGAGAGGTCCCTGCCGAGGCTCAAATGACAAGCCACAGGCTGCTGCTGCGCGGCGGGTTTATACGCAATGTGGCGGCTGGGATATACGACTATCTGCCGCTGGGCTACAGGGTCATAAAAAAGATCGAGAAGATCGTGCGCGAAGAGATGGACGAACAGGGTGCGCAGGAACTGCTTATGCCCACAATGGTGCCTGCTGAGCTGTATCAGGAGGGTGAAAGATGGGACCTGGACGTGCTCTTTAGGTTCAAGGACAGAAACGCACGAGATTACTCGATAGGCTTTACGCATGAGGAAGTGATAACCGATATCGTGCGGCGCGATGTTCGCAGCTACCGCGAACTGCCTCTCAATCTCTATCAGATACAGACCAAAGGGCGTGACGAACCAAGGCCGAGAGGCGGAGTCGTGCGTGGCCGTGAGTTTATCATGCTCGACTCATACAGTTTCGACCGATGTTGGAAAGATCTGGACCTCGCGTACGACAAGATGTATGTCGCGTTCTCACGAATTTTCGCGAGATGCGGATTGAATGCTGCTGTGGTCGAGGCCGACTCGGGAGCAATAGGCGGCAAGGATAGCCAGGAATATATGGTAATCTGTGAAGCTGGTGAGGACACGATCCTTATCTGTGAGTCGTGCGGATACGGCGCAAATGCCGAAAAGTGCGAGATCGGCGAGCGGCCTGTTAAGAAATCCGATGATGAGATGCTGGCTCTTGAACTGGTCGACACGCCAAATGCTCGCACGATAGACCAGGTGACCTCATTCCTCAAGAAATCGCCCAAAAAGCTGGTCAAAACCCTCATATACAGGGCCGACGGCGAGATCATAGCGGCTCTCGTGCGAGGTGACAAGGAAATCAATGAACCTAAGCTGCGGATAGCTCTGGGTGCGAAATCCGTTGAGATGGCCGACCCTGAGACCATTATGGAGCTTACCGGCGCGGAAGTCGGGTTCGCCGGACCTGTGGGGCTTAAGGGAGTCAAGATTATCGCCGACTGTGAGGTCGAGGGCATGGCGAATTTCGTGGTGGGCGCAAACAAGACGGATGCGCACTACGTCAATGTCAACCTCGGCAGAGATTTCGACGTGACGCAATACGCCGATATCCGTATTGCGACTAAAGGCGATCCATGTCCCAAGTGCAATGGAACACTCAGGGCTGAACGCGGGATGGAAGTCGGGCATATATTCAAGCTCGGCACACGATATTCCGATGTAATGGACGCGAAATTCCTGGATGACGACGGCAAAGAGAAGTCATTTATCATGGGCTGCTACGGGATGGGAGTGAGCCGGATGCTGGCAGCTATTCCCGAGGCTCACAACGATAAGGACGGCATCATCTGGCCGATCAGTGTGGCGCCATTCGAGGTGGTCGTGATCCTGCTCAATTCGGATGATGAAGACCAGTGCAATGCGGCGACACGGTTGTATGAGGAACTTCAGGAAAACGGTGTGGATGTGCTTCTGGACGAACGTGACGAACGACCTGGAGTAAAATTCAAAGACGCCGACCTGATGGGAGCATCCATCCAGGTTGTTGCGGGTCGACTTGCATCAGAAGGCAAGGTGGAGATCAGTCTCAGATCGACCAAAAATAAGGAAGAAGTCTCACTCGATGACGCCACAGCCAAGATATTGGAAATGCGTGCCGCTCTCTACCAGAAATTGGAAGAGAAAGCGCAGAAAGCTGTAGTCAAAGGGTAAGATTCGTAGATGTTGTTGACATGCTGAAATAGACCAATTCGGTGATTCTCGCCAATCACTCCATCAAATTGCATGGATTTTTGGCAATATGCTGGAACTTGAGCTTATGCTTGCCAGTATATATATAATAGCAGTAGTGCTGTTTGTATAGCATATGATACACAATCTGCGAAAAGAGGGGCTAATTTGTACGATCTGTCACTTTGGGATATGACCAGCAGGCTAATGCTGTCCATCCTGTTCGGCGCTATGATCGGAATGGAGCGCGAAACCCATGGACGCCCGGCAGGACTGCGCACGCATATACTGGTCTGCTTCGGCTCCACACTCTTTACACTCGCGTCATACCAAATTGCAGGAAAGATTTATGACCCCGCACGTGTGACCGCGCAGATCGTCACCGGTGTCGGTTTTCTGGGAGCCGGGACAATTATCCATCAAGGTAGTGTCATCAGAGGTCTGACTACGGCAGCCAGTATATGGACCGTCGCCGCAATCGGCGTTGCAACCGGGATCGGCGGCAAAATGCTCTATCTCGCAGCTATTGCTGGGATTATGTCATTCGTCGTGCTCAGTCTGGTGGCACATCTCGAAAAGATGATGACACCGCACAAGGATGAGCGGTCACTGACAATCAACACCTCAAGTGTACAGGAAGATATATGTGATATCCTGTCGGTGCTTTCAAAACACTGTCTGCGAGTGCGCATGCTCAATCGCGAAGACGATGCAGACGGCTCGGGATATACATTTACGTTTCGGCTGCGCATACCAACAGGGTTCGACGAAGAATCGTTCAATCATGACATTGCCGCAGTACAAAACATAGTCAATTACAGATGGGATTAGTCAGTTGACATGCTGATCTCTTCCGACACTATCTCAGCCGTCATCTCTATCTTCACAGTCGGCTCACCCATCACAACCCGTATTTGATGAGTCTCGCCGCCTGGAAATACAGGCAGCAGGTATGAGTCGTGGCTCATTCCGTCGACATATATCTCCTTTACACCATGCGATACGTGTTCCGGGTTTTCGACCGTGACTTCATAAGTTGCACGCCTGAAACGCCGGACTACCTTATATGAATCCCACTCTGATGGTATGCATGGATCGATCAGCAGACCCCGTATCTCCGCACGCACGCCCAGTATCCAGTCCAGAGCGACTTTCCACATCCAGGCTGCGGTGCCCGTCGTCCAACTGAACTCACCCTGACCATAATATTTTGAATCGGGACCGTGAATATATTCGCAATATACGTATGGATCGGCTTTATATGTGTCCTGGTCCTGCTCACCGCGATGAACGAACGAAACCTCTTTCCAATATTCATACGCCTGGTCGCCTCTGCCTAAAATACACTCAGCCATTATCGCCCAGGCAACCGGATGACAAAAGATTGTGCCGTTCTCTTTCGTACCGGGGGCGAACCTGGTAATTATCCCCAGTTTGGGGTCCGGCTCACGGTATGCCGGAAGGAACAATGCCGGACCATATGGCGTGTTCAGATGGTCCTTCACAGAGTTCATGCATCGAATGGCACGGTTTTTGGATGTGGCGGTCCCCATAATCATCCAGGACTGAGCATTTAGATATATACGACCCTCGATATTTCGCGATGAACCGAACGCCTCACCGTCATCACGGGTCCCCCTGATATACCACTGCCCATCCCAGAGATGCAGATTTATATTCCTTACGAGTCTGTCGCGTTCTTCCACATATTTCTGAGCCTGCGCATCGCTGCCCACAAACCACATCAGCGCCGCCACTTCGCGCAGCATCCATGCCAGGTGACCCGCAACCATGGCGCTTTCACCGCGTCCCTGCCTGCCGACATAGTCCAGGCCGTCGTTCCAGTCGGCTGCCATGATGAGTGGAATTCCGCGTTCGCTCATGTGATCGAGCGTATAATCGATGGCTCTCAAAACATGCATGCGGACTGTTTCCGACCCACTGTCATAGTATTTGACGGCCTCATCCAGAAACATCAGATCGCCCGACTCCTTCAGATACTCCACCACACCGAGCACCAGCCACATCGGATCGTCCGAATGGCCGGTCTTTGAGCCGATATTTGTCAATGGGTCCCAGTTGTGCAGGGTGCTGCCGTCAGGGAACTGGTGCTCCAGCATATAGATAACGTGCTCACGTGCCCAGGCGAGATCATTTGGAAGGACGGCAAGCATATCCTGCCAACTATCTCGAAATCCGATAATCGAGCCGCCGCCCAAGTAATATGAGTCCATCCTGGTCCAACGCGAGGTCACCCAGGACTGATACTTGTTCCAGATATTAAACGACAGGTTGAATTCGCGGCTGGGAGTCTCGGCATTTGTCCTGCCGAGATAGCCCTCCCAATATCGATTTACTTCGACAAGCCCGCGTTCGGCTTCTTCCCACTCGTTATATCTGTCTCTCAGGCTCCAGGCCGCCTCTTTATGAAAGACCACGCCGACAAGCACGTTAAAACGCGCCTCCTCACCAGGCTCAAGAACAAATCTGTGCTGCAGCGCAGCCATTATATCCCTGCCCTGACCCTGGCTGTTGCGGAGCTGCCCCTCCTCTATCGCCTGAGGATTTGAATAGTCACGATACATGCCCATGAACTCTTCTTCAAAGCAGTCATGAGCCTCAACAGGCGCACTCGACGTCATGAATGCCCACTTGTCCCACCTGGCATTGGGGTTGCCCGTTGTGCCGAGAGTTATGTTCCAATAGCGGCTGCTGACAAATATTGTGCCGTCCTCTACGCTCGATTCATTAAACAATGCGGAGAAATTGGCCTCCGTGGCATTAAAGAGATAATTTGCAAGGTCCCACTTCACATAAGGAAACGCCTGGATTTCGCGCTTCTTCCCTGAAATATTCTTGAGCGACACCATCCAGACTTCGACATCGTCCCTCGGAGGCACGTAGTATGTGATGCTGCTCTCGATGCCATTGGCGGACCTTATGATTTGCGTATAGCCGATGCCGTGACGTGCCTCGAAATTTGACGTGTCGTCACATATCGGCTGCCAGTTTGCGCTCCAGTATTCACCTGTCTCGGCGTCGCGCAGATAAATATATCTACCGGGTCTGTCCTGCAGGACGACTGTCTGTGGAAGCTCGCGAGTTACGCGGTTATAACCCGATGTCTCGAAAAATGAATGCCCGCCGCCTGTCTGCGAACATATGGCGCAGTAGCGGCCGTTGGTCAGGTAATTCGCCCATGGGCGCGGCGTATCAGGGCGGGTGATGATATACTCCCCGCCATCTTCCGAGAAATATCCGCAGCTCATGTCTCTGCCTCTCTGACTCTAAGTTCTTCGACAAAAATTTGCCGTGCTCCCGCCACGCCTGCAGCTACCAGTTGGGCGAGATTTCTGTCTTCCTCAGAATCGACTATACCCTTTAGGAAGACATCACCATTCGCCACGCGTACAGCTATCGTCTGACCCGCAAGGCGTTTGTCCTGGTTTATCGCATTGTTGACAAGCCCGGCAAGCACTTCGTCTTGTAATGTCACGCCGCGCACCCCCGTTCTAGAAGTTAGAGGTAAGAAGTAAGAGGTTAGAATTTAGCATCACATTTGTTCTTTCCCCAAGGCGGGAGGCGTGAAACAGTATGACTATGGGGCTATCGAATGGGCGATTCGCTCGATCTTGTCTGCAGGCAGGTCGGCAACAACCGTATATCGACCTGTGGAGAATATTAGTCCCTGGCCACAGTCGAGCGCTACTTTCTTTTGCGGAGTGAACTTATTCGATCTGGTTATGCTGATCGAATAGAGACCATCGGAGTAGACCATAGTGTCTTTGTCGGCACTAACCGGCACAAAGCCATGCGGGATATATGATGGTTTGGGGATATCACACTTCGAGGTCGGTCTGTTTTTCCCGGACTTTATCTTGCGTAAAGATCCGCCTTCAAATGAAATCGAGACGGTCTTCATGGAGCGTTTGACCACATTGTATGCTGTCCAATCACGAGACGCAAGGATAACATATTTGTGTTTGTCCACCCATATCTGCTTCCAGGGCATTTGTTTGACGCGCGGCTTCAGCCGCAGAATCCATGTCTCTCGCCCTGCTATTCGGTCCTGTCCTTCGACCAGCGGTATATAGTTGCGTAATATTAAAGGCTCGATATCAGTGGACTTCGTTATTTCGTAGAAGTCGTTCTTGGTGTATATTGTGGAACGGATTTTTCTGTCGAGTATTACCGTGGTATGCTCCTGTAAAGCCCCGTAACATACTTTTTGCTGTGCGCGAAGAACCTTTCGCAGCAGTGCACTGCCATTTACATGCGGAGGCTTAGGATAGATTATTATGCCGAGCGCGAGCACTGCAATCGCAATCAGTGGTATTTTGAGCTTATTTATCATCTTTGCTCACACTGATATTGGTATTGCCGAAAAGTGGATTATGCGACTCGTGATCCAGATGCTTCAATACGATGCTCATAACAGATGCATCCGCTTTTGGCAGTTTTGGTTTGGTTTCGCTCTCTTTGACCGCGAAGACTGCCCACAGCGCCACGGCAAGTGTCCATGCAATAATCGCCTTCCTTCTCTTCCGACGCTCCGAGAGCGATTGATTCTTTACCGGACCCATCTTTTGCCTCCTGGCACTTTGCAGCCACGCAAATTATAGGGATCAAGCCTGTGGGCTGTCAACCTCCGGCAATTAATAATCCGGCTCGGCGGGAGGCTCGCCCTCCTGTCACAATAGGAAAGTTAAGGCTTCTGCTGAGTCGGAAATCAGCATAGAAGCACCGGTGCAGAAATTTCTCGGACGATCAATTATTGCCTGCACGTTAATTGACGGTTTGTTGTTTATACGTGACGGGTAATTATGGGTTACGCAAACTACTGACTTTGGGAGGTATAGTATGCGACACGTGTACATAATTATGTTCGCTCTCGCCATCGTTTTCGCAGCTGCGGCACTGTCCGCACAAACATGTTGTCCGTCGACGACGCAGCCGTGCAAACCGGAATGCCCGACTTGTCCGTCATGTATTTCGGGATGCCCAGCGGCAACAAAGGCAGTTGCTTCTGCGCTGGGCTCCGGGCCGGCAGCAAATCTGCAGGGACTATGCGGTGCGGACTTCGACAAGACCTACATGCAGACTATGTATCAACTGCATACGACGATCAGCGCATTCACAACTCAAGGCATTGAACAGACGACCGACAGGTGTCTGAAGGACTTGTCCACGACTATTCGTAAAGAGCAGACCGTGATGAACGAAAAACTGGCTGCTTGGGCAAGAACATGCAATATCTGCCCGCTGCCGGTCGACTATTCAAAGGTGCAGGCGATTGTGAATACTCTGCCCAAGTGCGATGACTGTAATTTCAATGCTGAATACGCAAGAACACTCTCGATGCTGCTCTCACAGCAGCGTGACGCGGACCAAATGGCTGTGGCGCAGTCACCGACAAAGGAACTCAGGGATGCGGCGTCATGCTCACTTGCTGCTACTCAAAAAGAAATTAGCACGCTCGTCAAATGGATAGGCGACAAGGTTTGTCCTTCGACAACCTGCCCAACTCCATGTCCGACACCGTGTCCTACGCCTTGTCCGACTCCATGTCCCAAGCCATGCCCATAATGGCCTGTGGGATTTTGACATTTTATAACGCCCCGGAAAATCTCCGGGGCGTTATGCATACTCGGTAAACAATCTATGTTTCAATTGCATATTATCAGACCGTTTGTTGATTGGCATGAGAGGGAACAAAGATACCGGGGCATATAGAAAACAACAGGAGGCAGTGAAAAATGAGATACCTAGGCATCACGTTGCTGGCGTTGATGTTTGCAGCCGTTCCAACTACGCTGTTTGCGGAATGTGGATGCGAGCCGGCGTGCCCGACATGTCCAGCACCATGTCTGACATGTCCTGCCGAGCCTGCGAGTATAGGTGCAGGACCTTGTCCAGAACTTGCGGATTTGTGCGGCTGTGACTTCGACCAGGCCTTTATGCGCCTGATGTATCAACAGCACAGTGACATCGCTGCGCTTGCCACTCAAGGAATACAGTTGTCCACAAACAAGGCTATCAGAGACTTGTCGGGCAAGATACGTTATGAACAGACTAAGCAAAGCCAGAAACTGGCTTACTGGGCACAAAAACAGGGAATGTGCACCCTGACCGCGGACTATAACAGGATACAGTGTGTCATGGACAGTCTGAAGCAGTGCTGCGGTGCTGATTATAACGTTCCATACGTCAAGACAATGATCGGACTGCTGGAGCAAAACAGAGCGGCGGCACAGCTTGCTCTCTCCAAGGCGACTATGCCGGGACTTCGTGATCAGGCAAGGATTGTTGTGAACTCGACATCCAAGGAAATTGTCGCTTTACAAAACTGGCTGTCGAGATATGGTGAAGTATGTCCGGTATGCCCGTCGTCCACTGGTGCAGGACCATGCTGTCCACCGGCAACATGTCCGACATGTCCTACGACATGTCCGCCGGCAACTTGTCCGACATGTCCTACGCCTTGTCCTACCTGCCCTTAATCAGGTATGGATAGACTAAAAAACGATGCCCCGCTCATATTGTGGGCGGGGCATTACTTTTACATGTAGGTTCTTTTGTCTATTTGCTCTGAAGAAGAGCCAAATCCAACACCTCATCGGCATGATCGACCAGATGGAAAGTCATCTCGTCTCGAACATTCGATGGTATCTCTTCGATGTCATTTTCGTTTTCCCTGGGCAGGATAACCGTCCTTATGCCCGCTCTATGAGCCGCAAGCACCTTCTCCTTGACCCCGCCTATGGGCAAAACACGACCACGCAGAGTGATCTCACCGGTCATTGCAACATCCCTGCGCACAGGCCGCTTTGTGAGAGCCGATGCAATCGCAGTGGCGATAGTGACACCTGCGGACGGACCGTCTTTGGGCACGGCTCCCTCCGGGACATGGATGTGAATATCAGTGCGAGAGCTGAATTCCTCATCAATACCCAGAGTCCTTGCACGTGATCGAACGTATGTCAGAGCAGCTTGAGCAGACTCTTTCATCACATCACCCAACTGACCGGTCAGGATGAGATTGCCCTTTTCGGACTTCATCAACACGGTCTCGATGGAGATGACATCCCCGCCAAACTCAGTATATACCAGGCCGGTCACCGCAGCGATTTCATCCTTTTCTTCCGCTCTGCCGAAGTGATACTTCTGCGTGCCCAGATAGGTCTTGATATCCTTTTCGCGGACGGTGGTCTTGGTAGTCTTGCCCGTCGCCACTTCTTTGGCCACTTTGCGACAGATAGTGCCGATCTTGCGTTCCAAGCCGCGCACTCCGGCTTCGCGAGTATATTCGCGTATTATCCGCCGCAGCGCAGGCTCATATATCGAGAGCAAATCGCTTGTGAGGCCATTTTCTTTAATCTGCTTCGGCAGGAGAAAACGCTTTGCAATCTCCAGCTTCTCGTCCTCGATGTAGCCGGAGAACCTGATTATCTCCATCCTGTCTCGAAGAGCGGGCGGGATCGTCTCCAGCACATTTGCGGTCGTGATGAACATCACATCACGCAAATTGAACGGCACTTCCAGGTAATGATCGCTGAAAGAATCGTTCTGCTCGGGGTCAAGAGCCTCCAGCAGAGCCGATGACGGGTCACCCCTGAAGTCCGTGCCGATTTTGTCGATCTCATCGAGCATGAAGACCGGGTTGCGCGCGCCAACCTGTCTGATACCCTGGATTATTCTGCCGGGCAGTGCACCGACATATGTCCGCCTGTGTCCACGAATCTCTGCCTCATCACGCACGCCGCCAAGTGATAGCCTGTAAAATTTGCGTCCCATCGACTTCGCGATAGACTTGCCTATACTCGTCTTGCCGACACCTGGGGGTCCCACAAAACATAAGATCGGGCCTTTGATATCATTTGCCAACTTGCGGACGGCGAGGAACTCAAGCACTCGCTCCTTGACCTTGTCCAGACCGAAATGATCGGCATTGAGCACATTCTCGGCTCCACCAATATCCAGCGATTCCTCCGACCACAGTGCCCATGGCAGCGCAATCAGCCAATCGAGATAATTGCGTATGACGGCTCCCTCGGGTGATGCAAACGGCATCTTATCCAGCCGGTCCAGTTCCTTCATAGCCTTGGACTCGACCTCTTCAGGCATCTTCGCTTCGGCGATCCTTGTCTTATAATCATCGCCCTCACTCGCATGCCCGTCGCGGTCACCAAGTTCCTGCTGGATCGCCTTGAGCTGCTCGCGGAGTATATACTCGCGCTGCATATCACCCATCTCTTTTTCCACACGGCTGCGGATGTTGCGCTGAATATCCAGCACCTCCATCTCTTTTTGCAGCAGTGTGTTGAGCTTTTCCAGCCGCCCGATGACGTCGACCGTCTCCAGAACATCCTGCTTGATCTCGGTCTTTATAGGCAGATGAGGGATGATCGTATCGACCAGCTTGCCCGGCTCCTCTATGCCGACAACATTCATCATCAGCTCAGGCGGGATCGGGTGACCGTTATATCCGCCCTGATTCTGAACGATCTGATCGAAAACGGTGACCACGCTGCGCATCAGCGCTTCCACATTAGCCCCTGTGACTTCGGGGCTGCTGAGTATGCGGACCCTGGCCTTGAAGAACGGGTCGGTGTGAACGAACTTCGTGATCTGCGCCCTGTCGATACCTTCGAGCGTAGCACGGACCGTACCGTCCGGCACGCGCAGCACCTGCATCACCTCGACGACCGTCCCCACCCAGTATACATCGTCGGGTGTCGGGTCCTCCGTAGAAACCTCCTTCTGCGCTACCAGCAGCAGATATCGGTTCTTTTCGAGGGCATAATCGAGCGCGCGAATAGACTTTTCCCTGCCCAGAAAGAGCGGAAAAAGCATATGCGGAAAGTATACGCTGTCTCTGACCGGTAACACCGGGAGTATTCTCGGCAGCTTGCGAGGCAACTGCAGACCATCCAGCGCATGTGAAATTTCTTCCTGACTGTCATGATCCAAATAAGCCATACTACGACGCTTGCTTAACCTCGCTCAGGGTAACGAGCGTGGGTTCCTTCTTGTTGACGATAGTATCTTCGGTAATAATGCACTTCTTCACGTCCTGGCATGAAGGCAGCTCGTACATGATGTTGAGCATCACTTCTTCGATGATGGAGCGCAGTGCTCTGGCTCCCATTCCGCGCTTCATCGCCTCTTTCGATATTGCAGTCAGCGCGTCATCCGTTACGACGAGGTCGACCCCGTCGTATTCAAAGAACTTCTTGTATTGCTTGACAAGCGCATTCTTTGGCTGAGTCAGAATCTTGACCAGCGCATCCTCATCGAGCGAATCCAGAGTAGCCATCACTGGAAGCCTGCCTATGAATTCAGGGATCAACCCGAACTTCAGGAGGTCTTCGGGCAGCACATGCTTGAACATCTCGCCCGGATTTTTCTTGACCTTGCTTTTGGCCTCCGCGCGGAACCCCATCGAATTATCCGATATTCTGCGGCCAATGATATCTTCCAGACCGTCGAAAGCGCCGCCGCATATGAAGAGCACATTGGTGGTGTCGATATGGACATATTCCTGCTGTGGATGCTTCCTGCCGCCCTGCGGAGGAACAGCCGCCACAGTGCCCTCGAGGATCTTCAGCAGAGCCTGCTGTACACCCTCACCCGAGACATCACGCGTGATCGACGGGTTGTCGGACTTGCGCGCGATCTTGTCTATCTCGTCGATGTATATAATGCCGCGCTGGGCGTTTTTGACGGTGTCCTGGATGCTGCCGCCGGTGTCCGCAGCCTGCAGGAGCTTGAGAAGAATATTCTCCACATCCTCGCCGACATAACCAGCCTCTGTAAGAGAAGTGGCGTCCGCTATGGCAAAGGGAACATTGAGAATCTTGGCCAGAGTCTGCGCAAGCAGCGTCTTGCCCGAGCCGGTGGGTCCGATGAGCATAATGTTGGACTTCTGAAGCTCGACATCGGACATGTTGGAATTGATGCGCTTGAAGTGGTTGTACACAGCCACCGACAGCGACCTCTTCGCCTTTTCCTGACCGACCACATACTGACTGAGTATTCGATAAATTTCCTTGGGTTTGGGCACGGAGCCTATCGATGAAAAGTCATCGCTCTGACCGGCCTCGCCCCTTATGATGTCGTTGCAAAGCTCGACACATTCGATACATATCCCACCGTAGACACCTACGAGGAGCTTTTTAACCTGATCGCGGCTCTTGCCGCAGAGTGCGCACCTCTCACCGGTGCGATCATATCCGATCCTGGCCAAATTCGTATCCCCCTACAAAAAACGGTTGCGGGTTAAATGAGTTTTGAATTATGGATTGTGAGTTGTGTGTTCGCTCACCAAATATAAAGCTTGTCAGCGATAAAAAATCGCAGAGTTCACTTTCGGGCCGGATCGGATATCCAGCCCGAACTGAACCTATCAACTGATTCCTATTTCCTAATCCCTACTCCGACGCCGTGAGCACTTTGTCCACTATGCCGTATTCCTCAGCCTCTTCGGGTGACATATAGTAGTCGCGGTCAATGTCTTTCTCGACCTTATCGCGAGGCTGGCCGGAGTGTTTGGCCAGCAGATCGACCAGCAGTGATTTGTAGCGCAGGACTTCCTTAGCCACAATGTCTATATCGGACGGCGTGCCGTGAAAACCGGCGCTGCCCTGGTGGATCATGATCCTCGAATTCGGCAGAGCAAGGCGCTTACCCTTAGCGCCGCCGGCCAGCAGCACCGCAGCCATACTCATGGCGTGCCCCACGCACATGGTCGCAACGTCGGGCTTTATTATCTGCATTGTATCATATATCGCCAATCCGGCAATCACTGAGCCGCCGGGACTGTTGATATAAAGCTCTATATCCCGATCAGGGTCCTCTTTCTGCAGGAAAAGCATCTGAGCCATTACCAGGTTGGCAATGTCATCGTCAATCGGGGTGCCGATGAAAATAATCCTGTCCTTCAACAGCCTGGAATAAATATCATATGCGCGCTCGCCCCGCGCACTCTGCTCCACAACCATCGGTACTAGCGCCATTAGTTGAACTCCTTTCAACTATTCTACGTTTTTAATATTGGAAGCATTGACCAGAAAGTCTATAACTTTTTTGGTCAGAATTCGATTTCGGACGTCCGGCATACTCTTTGTTTTGTCTACGTAAGCCCTTATAGTCTCTACAGGAACCCTGTTTTCATCCGCCATGACCTGAAGAGCTTCCTCGACATCAGAGTCCTCGATCTTTATATCCTCTTTTGTAACGATCTCACCCAAAACGATGCTGCTCTTTAGCTCTTTCTTCGCCGACTCCTCATACTCGCTTTGCAAGTCTTCGAACTTGATATCCCTGTATTTCAGAAAGTCGTCAATCGTCAGATTGCGCTTTTTGAGATTCTTGGCAAGCTCTTCCATGTGCTTTTGCACATTATCACTTACCAATACGCCGGGAAAGTCCGCCTTGGCGTTCTCGATCACCTTGTCTACTATCTTATTCCGTACTTCGGCGTCCGCTGCGTGCTCTTCAGACTCCTGCATTGCGGATTTTATTTTGGCGCGAAACTTTTCAACTGTGTCGATCTGCTCGGAATCAGGCTCTTCACCCTCTTTTGGCGCAGGCGCAAAATTCGCTTTGACCCACTCATCGCTCAGTTCAGGCACTTTCTTTTCGTGAATCTCGCACATCTTGACCCGCCAGGGGATCGTCTTGCCGCGCAGTTCCTCTGCCTGAAAATCGTCGGGATATGTGACGCCGATGACTTTTTCATCATCCGGGTTCATCCCCGCAAGTCCATTGTTGAACTCCGGGAGAGCATCTCCGATATCGAACACATTCGACTTCATCTCGGCATTCGGATCGCTGTCGTCCTTCATCTCGACACGGACAACATCACCGACGCGCGCCTCCCGCTCATGCACTTCGGGAAACTGAGTATGTCTCTCAAGAATACCCTTAATATTCTCCTCGATGCCTTCATCGGTCACAGGCTCGACTTTTCGCTCGACGTCGATGCCTTTGTAGTCACCCAATTCGACTTTCGGTTCAAGCGGCACGACAGCCTTGAACTCAAGAGGCTCGCCAAGCTCGAATTTGATTATATCAACGTCGGCAAGAGCATACGGTTCCAGCTTGCTCTCTTCCAGAGCCTCTATATACGCGCTTTTGAGGAGCTTGTCCGCCGCTCTGTCTTTTACTCTCTCTTGATCCAGCACACGCTCCAAGACGACTCTGGGAGCCTTACCTTTTCGAAAACCGGGAATATTGGCCGCCTTGCCCAGTTCGGCATAGGCATCGTCAACGGCTGCATCCACTTTCTCTGCATCAACCTTGATATGCAGTTCCACCTCGCAAGGGCTTTTCTGCTCCTGCTTCACCAACATGTCTGTTCTTCTCCAATCTAGCCAGCATTATTCACGATGAACGTGAAATTTGCTGCAGAGTGTTTTTTGTATGGCCTGAATAACTCGTATTCGCGAATTATTCAGGCTAGATTTGCACACAAAAAAAGGATACAGGACGTTAGGCACTCGCCGCACATGCGTGCTTAGTGTCCGCTATCCTATACCCATTTTGTTGAATCTGGAGCGGGGGACGGGACTCGAACCCGCGACATCCACCTTGGCAAGGTGGCGTTCTACCACTGAACCACCCCCGCACGCTAATCCATATCCTATTTTACCGGCTGTGGTGGGCGAGAGGAGAGTTGAACTCCTACGCCTTGCGGCACTAGATCCTAAATCTAGCGTGTCTGCCATTCCACCACTCGCCCGTGAGTGGTGGACGATCAGGGACTCGAACCCTGGACCAATGGATTA